>JBBRMY010000053.1:0-14639 GCA_038230595.1 Ignavibacteria bacterium | reverse complement strand
TTAACCCAACTACAAAGATAAATTTTGCAGTTCCGGTTTCAGGATTAGTAACTCTGAAAGTGTATAATATGCTGGGAAAAGAAGTAGCAAATTTAGTAAATGGTCAATTGAATAGCGGTTCTTATTCAATTGATTTCAATGCTTCATCTCTTTCAAGTGGAATTTACTTCTATACTATCAAATCAGGAAACTTTACTGACACAAAGAAGATGATGTTAGTGAAGTAATATTTTTTAAAATAGTATTTTTGAAAAGGCGGGAAATTAATATTTTCCGCCTTTTTTTTATAATTTTTTAGATCAATTTTTCATGCCTTACAAAAATACCCTCAAATTACAGATAAATTAATCATTAATTTTATGTTGAAAATGGAAAGATTAATCAATATCTTGAAACAACTTGTTACAGAAATTTTATTAATTAACAATCAAAACACACATGAAAAAGATCAACTTTCTTTTAGCTTTACTTTGTGCATTTTTTGTTTTCGCAGGAAATATTTATTCTCAGTCAGCTGACGTTACGAGAACCAGCGGAAATAATTCATACACACCTTTTTACGGAACAAGAAATTTAGCACCTGAAGATGACCGTGCAGTTTTATTGAATAATGGTCCCTTAGTAAATTCCGCAGCTACTATCAGCGGATCTGCTTGCTCAATAGTCAGAGCACCAATGACAACTTTTGGATTTGGTCACGCTTTATCAACAGTGGTAAGGGTTGCTGATGATTTTGTAGTACCTGCAGGTGGTTGGAAAATTGATTCAATTTATTTCTATGCATACCAGACTGGTTCTACTCTTGTCTCAACAATGACATCTGTAAACTTACAGATATGGAACGGTGTTCCGGGGGCACCTGGATCAATAGTTGTTTTTGGTGATACAACTACTAACAGAATGACGAGAACTTCATTCTCTAATATTTACAGAAATACAGATAGTGCGGGTACAACAAGACCTATAATGCTTGATGTAGTTGGTTTAGGTGCAGGTGTAACATTACCTCCGGGTACTTATTGGTTAGACTGGCAAACAGGTGGTTCTTTAGCTTCAGGTCCATGGGCACCTCCAATTTCTATAACAGGTGTAACAACTACTGGAAATGGAAGACAAAAAATATCAGGTGCATGGGCAGATTTAATCGATGCTGGTTCCACAACAGTACAAGGTATTCCTTTTATTCTTCATGGAACGGCAACTGCTCCACCACCTCTTCCAACAACATGGTACGAGCAAACAACACCAGTAACGGGTATTCTATATGCAGTTTCAGCTCCTGATATTAATAATGTTTGGGCAGCAGGCGCAGCAGGAAAAGTTATCAGAACAACAAATGGTGGAACATGGGCACTTGCTTCAGGTAATCTGCCTGCAACAGATATTATTTATGCAATTTGGGCTATTGACGCAAATACATGTTTAGTCACAACATCTCCATCTGCAACAAATACTTATAAGACAACAAATGCCGGTGTGAACTGGTCACTTGTATTTACTCAGCCAGGAGGTTTCATTGACGGTTTCTATTTCAAAGATGCAAATAACGGACTAATGATCGGTGATGCAACCGGCGGCCGTTCTTCAATCTGGAAAACATCAAATGGTGGTACAAACTGGGATTCAGCAGGAGTCAACTTTACAACTACTGATGCAAGCTGGAATAATGCAGTTTGCGGTGTTGGCGACGTAGTTTATTGGGGTACCAATGCTACAAAATTATATAAATCAACAAACTTCGGAACTAACTGGACAGCAACAACTGCCACAGGTGAAGCTAACAGTGATGCAGTTTGGTTCAATGATGCTTCTAACGGAATGTATGGTGGTAATACTTTAGTGCAATCAACAATTAATGGTGGTACAACTTGGTTAGCTGCAACTCCTCCAGGAACAGCAGGAATTACTTTTGGCATAACAGGAACAGGAACAAGTAATTACTGGTCAACACGTGCAGGAAATATCTATGCAACTACAAATGCAGGTGTAAGTTGGACAAACCCTGTAACTTCAGCAACAGGAACATTCCAGCATATTACAAAATCAAGAACAGGAAGTCCTTATCTTTATGCTTGCAGAACAAATGGTACAATTGCAAAATATGGCGGACTTTTCACAGGAATCAATCCTGTCAACAATGGTATAGTTGATAATTATACTTTAAATCAGAACTATCCAAACCCATTCAATCCTACAACCAAGATAACTTTTGCTGTACCAACAGCAGGTTTAGTTTCTTTAAAAGTGTATGATATGACTGGTAAAGAGATCTCAACTTTAGTAAACAGTCAAATGAATAGCGGTTCATATTCTGTTGATTTCAATGCTGCAAGCTTATCAAGCGGCATTTATTTCTATACAATCAAATCAGGTAACTTTACTGATACAAAGAAAATGATCTTAGTGAAGTAATATTTTTTAAAATAATATGTTTTGAAAAGGCGGAAAATTAATATTTTCCGCCTTTTTTTGTTATATTTAATGATTGTAAATAATTGTAAAAATCGTTAAATTTAAATTCCTCAATAACCCTTAATTATTATCTTATTTTACTCTTGAATTAAAAAAATATATTTTAATTTTGCAGTAAAATCTTTTAAACTTTATAAACTTAATCAAAAAAATCTATGAAATTTTTGAAAAATTTATTTTTCATTGTTGTAATGTTTGCTTTGGTACAAAGCAGCTTTGCGCAAAGCACTGATGCTATTAATTATGGTCCCAGCACTGTTGGGCACGTAACAATTTCCTCGCCATTTGCAGCAGGTGACCTGTTAAGAAACTATAATGCGGATTCAGCAATTGCCGTTGCCGGTCAGGCTGGTTATGGTGTTATCTGGACAGGTTCAAACTACATCGTTAGTAATTTCAATGCTAACTTATTCTTTCGATATGATGCAAACTGGGTAAAGAGAGATTCTTTCGCAGTTTCAGGCGGTCTTGGCTCCTTCAGAGATATGGCTTTTGCAAAAGGTTTAATGTGGGGTGTGAATAATACAACTAACCCTGGTCAGATAATCGGTGTTGATACAGGTTCAAAAGCAGTAGTAAAAACTATTACAACTTCATTAGTTGGATTAAGAGGCTTAACATGGGATCCAATAAGAGTCGGTTTCTGGTGTGGTACAAACAGCTTCAGCGGACCTGCTGTTTGTGTTGATACTAATGGTGTTACAATTCCTGGTGCTACATTTGCTCCGGGTACAATCTATGGAATTGGTTACGATCCGAATCCTTCAGGAACTCCAATGCTCACCATTACTAGAGATATGACTCCTGCAAATACTACACAAACAGTTATTGCAAGATACAATGCTACTTCTCTTGCAAAAATTGATTCATTAGTTGTTACTGTACCTCTTCAAACTCCTGCAACTTCATTAGCATCAGGTGGTTCGGAAGTTTATACAAATTTAATTCCTGGAAAAAGAGTTTCATTAGGATTAGTTCAGTCAACTCCTCACAGAGTAATAATTGTTGAACTTGGCAATCTTCCTGTACCTCCTCCGGTAACAACTTTAGTCATGTATCATGATACTACCGTTGCAACAGGATTAGTTAAAAGATTAGCAGACAGGGATTCAGTTGCAAAATATCTTCCGGGTTTGATTTCAGGTTATGATGTAACTTATTTTAACCAAACAACTGTGCTTCCAAGCTTAACAACATATAAAACTATTATACTTATTGAAACCAGTTTCGATGGCACACCTGGCGGCTCGTTATGCCTAGGACCAGGATCCAGAACAGACATAAAGAACTGGTTAGCTTCAGGTACAACAATAGATAAAAAATCATTAATCTCAATTGGTGGGGACCAGGCTTATAACTATGAAAGAGCTCTTTCAACCAATGTTGATACAACTTTCGCAAGAACTTATTGCGGATTTATATACAGAGTTGATTCAGGAATGCCTTCTCCGGCAACAATGACAGGTCTTGCAGCTGATATTGGTAATACAAGAAACTTATTAGCTCCAATCGGAACAGGAAATACAGGATACTGGCCTGACGGAGTTTCAACTACATCTGGTGGATTACCTGTTTATAAATATGGATCGCATTTACCTACAGATACACTTGCTGCAGTTTCAAAAAATGTTGGAACATCTTATTTCACAGTTACATCATTCCAGGATCCTAGATATTTTGTTAATGGAGATCTTAGACCTTGGCTAGCTGCATTGTTCTCATATGCTAAAACAAATGGAGCTACATTAACAAGTGTAACACCTCAGATCAGTTCTGTTGCTGAAAAATATTCATTAAGCCAGAACTATCCTAATCCATTCAATCCTACAACTAAAATTAATTTTGCAATTCCATCAAATGGATTAGTTTCTTTAAAGATCTATGATATTGCAGGAAAAGAAGTAATGACATTAGTTAACAAAACTATGAATGTTGGTACATATTCAGTTGAGTTTAATGGTGCATTATTATCAAGCGGTGCTTACTTCTATAGATTAGAATCAGGCAGCTTTGTTGAAACAAAGAAAATGATGCTGGTAAAATAAATCGCATTAAATATTTTAATTCAAAAAGGCGGGAACTCATGTTTTCGCCTTTTTTTATGTACTTTTTAACAGTTGTAAATAATTGTAAAAATCTCTAAATTACTTCTCTTCTATCCTCGGAAGAATTTATAAAAAAAATCATTTAAAAATTTTAAAAAAAAGGAAATCAATGAGATTCATGAAGACAACTTTTCTTCTGCCTTTAATTTTGATCCTGCTTGTTACCGGATTAAATTTAAATGCACAAGATAAAAATGGCACTGCGCCGACTTCTGTTTTACGCGATCCAAATGCACTACATAATACTTCCAAGTCAAACGGATATAATACTGTTGAAGGTTATAACAGCAGATTCTTTGGTTGTTTACTTGGAACCGGTATTGTAAAATCTACTTTGGATAATCCGGGTAATTTAACGAACGTAGCTTTAACTACAAGAAATTTATTTGGTGGCGCAATTGCTCCAACAGGTATTTATTATGCTTTGGAATATCTTGCTGCTGGTTCAGGAAATCTTGTCACAGTTGACACTACTACCGGTGTTATTACAACTATTGGACCATTAACAGGTTTAGCAGCTGGCCATACTGTAACCGGAATGGCATTTGATAAGACACAAAGTCTTATGTATGGTTTGAGTACAAATGGCACAGTAGGTACTTTATATACTGTTAATCTTTCAACTGGTGCATTAACAACTGTTGCTGGAACAACTGCAGGTTCTGCATTGCCTATCGATATTGCTATAAATTCAGCAGGTATAATGTACAGCGCGGATATTGGTACTGATGTTCTTAATATAATAAATAAAACCACAGGCGCTGCAACTACTGTTGGACCGCTTGGTATTAATTTAAACTTTGCCCAGGGCATGTGTATTGATCCCGGAACTGACTCTTTATTTCTAGCTGCTTATATCGGAACAGGTAATTCAGGTATCTACAGATGTAATACTTCTACTGGAGCTGCAACATTAGTTGGTAATTTTGTTGGGGGTTCAGGAGAAGTTGATGCATTTGTAATTCCGGGAAGTTCTGCAAGACCTCTGAATGCTTTTAATCTTCAGACTCCTCCTGCAGGAACAAGAATTGTAACAGTAGCAGGCTCTTCAACTCCTGTATCAATTACATGGGATACTTCAGCTTCAGGTGCTTCATATAAGTTTGTATTTGGAACACCAACTCTTCCAACAAGAAGATTAACAATTGGCTCTACAACCAATTTTATAACTACTACTCTTGGAGCATTAGATGCAATTCTTGCTTCAAACGGTTTTTCAAATAACGGAACTGCAACAGATTCTGCTGTAGGACAGTGGGATGTTTGGGCTTATAAAGGTTCAGGTGCTACAGGTCCTGATTCTTTAAAATCTACTAACGGACCAAGAGCATTAACATTCAGAAGACAACAGGTAGCTCTTACTCCATTTGCATTAACAGCTCCTGCTTCAGGAATTACGATTATCACTTCACCTGTCAACTCTTCACCGGTTTCATTTACCTGGAATGCTACAGGTGCAGGTGCAACTTACAGATGGCTTTTCAAAAATGCCGCAGTTTATTCTGATCCGGCTTACTTAAGAGTTTTAGCAGATAATGGAGGCTTGACAAATTCATTAAATATCAGAAATTCTCAGCTTGATAGTATGCTTCAGGCTTTAGGTGTTGCTCCCGGTGACTCTATAGTTGGTGTATGGAGAGTCAGAGGATTTTCATCTTCGGATTCTTTAAATTCAACTGCTCCGGACCGTGCTTTAACATTAAGAAGAACAGGCTTGTTACCTTTAGATCAGCATTTTGATGATCCTGCAATGCCTCCGCCATTCTGGTCTTTAAACCAAGGAACAGCAGCAACTCAGTACTGGACAAGAGCTGCATTCAGTTCTTATGGTAATTCTGCTCCAGGTTGTGCTTTTTATAATTTCTGGTCAGCTTCAGCAACAACAGGACCTCAGACATTAACAAGTAATACATTCCCTCCGGTTCTGCTTGGTGGTAATAATCTAAGATTCAATGAAGCTTGTGCATATTATAACGCAACTTCTATTGATTCATGTGTAATTGAAACTTCTACCGATGGCGGTGCTTCATGGACAAGGCTTATCGGTATGTATCAATCATTAACTTTATCCTCAGGTTATAATAATACTCCTGTAATGACTACTGTAGCAGCTACTGCTCAGTTCTTAGCTCCTACAGCAGGTCAATGGGCTACAAAAATTTACTCTATGCCTGTTGGAACCAACAAGATCAGATTCATTGCAAAGAGTGCATTCGGAAATAATCTGTACATAGATGATATTACTTCCGGACCGGCAACTGGAGTTGGAACACCTATAACTCTTACACCGAATAAATACGAGCTTTCTCAGAATTATCCTAACCCGTTCAATCCTACAACTAAGATCAACTTCTCACTTCCTAAGCAGGGATTAGTAACATTAAAGATATATGATATGCTTGGAAAAGAAATTTCTACTTTAGTTAATGAGATCAGAACAGCAGGTGTTTATTCTGTTGATTTCAATGCAGCAAATCTTTCCAGCGGAGCCTATTTCTATCAGATCTCTGCAGGAGAATTTACTGATGTTAAGAGAATGATGCTGATTAAATAAAATAAGCTTTCATTTTATTTTACAAAGCCATCAATGCTGAAGAAGCATTGATGGCTTTTTTTATTGTATTAAAAAATTAACTCATTTATTTTAAATTGCTAAACAAAACTTTTCTCACTGAATATGAATAAGCTTACAATAGATGATCTTATCAAAGAAAATAAGATCAAGGATAAAAATATCTTAATCAGAGTTGACTTTAATGTTCCTATAAATGATGAAGGTGAAATAACTGATCCGAAAAGAATCGATGAAACTCTTCCGACAATTTCTTCGATATGTATACGTGGAGGGAAATGTATACTCATGAGCCATCTGGGACGTCCAAAAGGTGAAAAGAATCTTAAATATTCATTAAGAATAGCTGCTGAGTATTTATCTGAAAAACTTGGAAAGCCCGTACTGTTTGCTGACGATTGTATAGGTGAAAATAATATCCGAACTATTGATAATATGAAAAGAGGGGATATACTTTTACTGGAAAACCTTAGATTTTATAAAGAAGAAGAAAAAAATGATCCTGAATTTGCAAAGAAGCTTGCTTCATTCGGGGATATTTATATTAATGATGCTTTCGGTACTGCTCATCGCGCTCATGCTTCGACTGAAGGTGTTACTCACTATATTGATACATGTGCTGCCGGTTATCTTATGAAAAAAGAACTGGATTATCTGGCTGAAGCCGTTAATAATCCTGTGCATCCTTTTTGCGCAATTTTAGGAGGCTCAAAAATATCAGGCAAGATCGATGTGATTGAAAATTTAATGAACAAAGCTGATACAATTCTTATTGGTGGGGGAATGATGTTTACTTTTTATAAGGCAATGGGCTGGAATATAGGGAGATCAATTCTGGAAGAAGATAAAGTTAAACTTGCAAAAGAAATATTGGAAAATGCTAAAGCTAAAAATAAAAAAATTCTGCTGCCTGTTGATATAGTTATTGCAGATAAATTTGATAACTCTGCTTCAACCAAAATTATTAAAGCTGATTCAATGGGAAATGATCTCAATGAATGGATGGGAATGGATATTGGTCCTGAAACTATAGAATTATTTAAAAAAGAAATTTTAGCTTCGAAGACTATTGTATGGAACGGTCCTATGGGTGTTTTTGAAATGTCAGCGTTTGCTACCGGGACAAATGAAATTGCAAATGCATTAGCTGAAGCGACTGAGAATGGAGCTATAACAATAATCGGTGGTGGAGATTCTGCAAGCGCAATTGCGCAGGCAGGACTTGAAGATAAAGTCTCGCACGTTTCTACTGGTGGTGGAGCATCTCTTGAATTTCTAGAAGGAAAGAAGCTCCCGGGTGTTGAAGCTTTAAATGATGTATAGTCCTAGCTGTCTTCCATAATGCTTTTGTCGGGGATCCCGAAATATCGCAAAGCTGCAAAAAGACATTCGTGATCTATATTACTTATCTACTATTGCAGCAGTCAGCTCGGCTTCGCAGACTACTGTTCCGCCTACATAATCAAGATAAGCTTTTCCTTTAAGCTTACAAATACCACGTCTGAAGTACTCAAGATAAACTTCAAATATCAGCTGATCACCCGGTGTAACGGGTTTTCTCAATTTTGCTTTTTCGATCGACGCAAAATAAGCAAGCTTAGTTGTAATATCCTCAACTTGATTAAGAACAAGAATACATCCGCATTGAGCCATTGCTTCAAGAATTAAAACTCCGGGCATTATAGGCTTTGAAGGAAAATGACCCTGAAAGAACGGCTCATTTATTGTAACATTTTTCAATCCTACAATTCTTTTTGATTCTTCGATCTCAAGAATTCGGTCGATCAATAAGAATGGATATCTATGCGGCATTATCTCCATTATAGCATTTATATCAAATACCACATTTCCGGATTTAACAACCTGAAATTTCTTTTTTATCTTATTCTGTAAATAAAGCTTTCTTAGCATTTTTGTTAGCTCTACATTTGCTTTATGACCCGGTCTCGCTGCTAATATTTGTCCTTTTAAAGGAGCGCCTATTAATGCAAGATCTCCTATAAGATCAAGAAGCTTATGACGTGCAGGCTCATTTTTAAATCTCAATGTATTGTTATTGAGAATTCCATTCGAGCCAAGTATTACGCTTTTTTCTATTCCAAGTCTCTTCTGCATATCTGTAAACTCTTCAGGGCTCATTTCCTTATCTACTATAACGATGGCATTATCAATATCACCGCCTTTAATAAGATTGTTTTCTCTCAGCATTTCTACCTCACTCAAAAAGCAGAATGTTCTTGCAGGAGCAAATTCACTGGCAAATTCTTTTTGCATGCTGAATAATCCCGAATGCTGAACACCTAATGCCGGATTATTAAAATCTATCAGTACAGATAATCTGAAATCATCTTTTAATGGTAAAGCAACAAGATCAACATTATTTTTTTCGTCTGAATACTGTACCAGCTCTTCAATTACGAGATAATCCTTATTAGCGTTCTGTTCTACAAATCCAGCCTTGATCAGAGTATCAACATAGTCTTTTGCTGAACCATCCATTATCGGTGGCTCATTTGTATCAAGCTCAATAATAAGATTATCAATTTCACATCCCATGATAGCAGCCAGAACATGTTCGACCGTATGAACAGATGCATTATCCTTTGTAATTGTTGTTCCTCTGGAAATATCAGTCACGTGATCAATATCTGCAGGTATCTCAGGAGAGCCTTCAATATCAACTCTCTTAAATTTTATTCCGTAATTTTCAGGAGCGGGCTTAAAAGTCATATTGGATTTATTTCCAGTATGAAGTCCTTTTCCTGATAATGTAGCAGACTCTTTTATTGTTCTTTGTTTTTCTAACATGAAAAAATTTATTTATTTTTTTTCCAGAGCTTTAACTCTTTCTTCGAGCTTATCCAGCTTTTTTATCCTTATTTCTTCTTTAAGATTTTCTTTCATTGGCTGAGCTCTGTAACCGGTATAAACTCCCGGTTTTTCTATAGACTTTGAAACTCCTACCGATGCTCCAATGATCACATCATCACAAATAGTAATATGTCCTACAATGCCTGCTTGTCCGGCAATCATGCATCGGTTGCCGATCTTTGTGCTTCCGGCAATGCCTACCTGCGCTGCAATTGCAGTATTCTCTCCTATCTCTACATTATGGGCTATCTGAACCTGATTATCTATCTTAACTCCATTACCGATCCTTGTAGACCCTATAGTAGCTCTGTCAATAGTCGTATTGTTGCCGATCTCTACATTATCTCCAATAATAACATTTCCTTTTTGAGGTATCTTTGTAAACCTGCCGTCGCTATGCCTGTAATTGCCAAAGCCATCACCGCCTATTATTGTTCCAGACTGTATATGAACATTATTACCTAAAATACAATTATCGTGGATAACAATATTGGAAAGCAATCTGCAATTATTTCCTATTAAAACATTTTTCCCAATGACTGTATTAAATGAAATAAAGTTATTATTCCCGATTACTGCATTTTCAGAGACTATTACATTATGAGAAATATAATTATTATTTCCTATTGATGATGTGTCACTTATAATAGTTTTTTCAGATATATATTCAGGATAGAATTCATCTTTCCCGTAGAAAAGTTCTATAGAGTTTACGAATGCAAAATAAGCATCATCCGTTCTAATGTTTATAATATCATCTCTGAGAAGGTCCTGCGGAAAATTATTATTGATAAATATAGCCGATGCTTTTGTGGTGGAGTAAAACTTGTTGTAAGATGTATTGGCAATGAAAGTCAGGTCACCTTTAGTCGCTTCTTGAATACTTTTGAGTGAATTTATCTCAGTTTCATTTCCCTGAATACTTGAAAGTCCGATATGCTTTAATACTTCATTAATTTTCATCAGCAAATATTAGGGTCCCTGAATTTACCTCCTGTGAGAAAGAAGGTAATAATGATATGTATTACTTAAATTCCAGGATCTTGAGAACTTTTGGTGTAAGGTCATATTTTTCATTCACATACATCAATAGGATCTCACTGCTTCTGTCAAAAACATAATCATAGCCATCTTCTTTTGCAGCAGTTTCAATTGCTTTAAAAATCCTGTCCTGAACCGGTTTCATAAACTCGGTCTGCTTTGTATAATATTCTCCGTTCTCACCGAATTTCTGAACCTTGTAATTAGTTATTGATGTTTCAAGGGATTTAATATTTGTCTCGAATTGTGTTTTTAATGCATCAGTTAGGATGAGCTTCTTTCTTTCGTAATCTTCCTTATAAGACTTTACACTGTCCTGCAGCTTTGTGAGCTCGCCCTGCCATTGAGTTACAAGATTATCTAATCTTTGCTTTGCGTCCTTGGATTCTTGCATTTTCTCAATGATCTTTTTTGAATCTATGTAGCCGATCTTTGTCTGAGCAAATGAAGAGTTTAAGAATGGTATAAATATAAATATAGAAAGGAATATAGCTCCTGTTACATTTTTCAGCTTTATGTTCATACTAATTTTTTAATTCAAAAGTTAAAACGTACAGAATTCTCTATATTTGAAATTTAAATTATCCTGACCATTTATCTAAATAAATGGTCAGGTAATAATGAAAGTTTAATTTAATATTATTTAAGCTTATCTAAAACTTTAAAAGTTATATCAGATTCTTTTTCACCGTATAGCATTGAACCTGCCGCCTTGTCAAACACAAAATTATATTTAAGCTCTTTAGCAACTGTTTCGATTGTTGCTGATACTTTGTCTCTAATTGGCTTGAACAGTTCGCCTTGTCTTGCAACCAGATCGTTCTGAATTCTTTGCTTGTAAACATCGAGCGCTTCACTTAATGTTTGAATATCTTTTTGCATTCCTGAAATTTCTTCATTAAGCGCTTTTAGCTCTGCGTCTGATTTTATGGCTCCTGACTCAACCTTTTTCTGCGCATCATCATATCTTACCTTGAATGCTTCAGCTCTTGTTTTGATTTCGGTTTCTTTAACCTGCACTGTATCTACATAAAGCTTTTGCATTGCTTCAAGATCGTTCTGAACTCTTTTTGCTTCAGGCAGCTGCTTAAGTATTATTTCACTGTCAACATAACCTATCTTGATCTGTGCAAATGAGTCTTTAGAAATAAATCCAAATGTAAAAATTGCTGTTATGATAAACAGCTTCATATATTGGTTTTTCAAAAAAGTTATCTCCTTTATAGTTTATTATTTATTATTATTTTTAATTAAAATCCTTTTCCGAACTGGAAATGGAATATCCATTTTGGTGCCTGCTTGTCTTCGATCTGTCTGTCAAATCCATAACCAAAGTCAAAACCTACCAAGCCTACTGCAGGAAGAAGCAATCTTGTACCTACTCCAACACTTCTTCTAAGATCAAACGGATCAGTTCTGTTAATTTCCGCAAAAACATTTCCTGCTTCAGCGAATGCCAGAATAAAGATCGGAACCGGATCGAGAGATAATGCATATCTTAGCTCAGCACCATATTTAATTGCAACTTTACCGCCGACAGGATTACCTGCTGAATTCTTTGGTCCGATATTTCTATCGTCGTATCCTCTCAATGATACTGTATTATAAGATAATCCGTTCCCTCCCATATAAAATACTTCTGTCGGTGGAAGATATTTATCTACAGACAAAGAATTTATCACAGAGAAATTGAAATTGGAATACAATACAAGCTTGTTATTATTTGTTAAAGGCTGATAAGCTTCACCTGTAAATACATTTTTTATATAGTTTGTAGTTCCCGGTAAAAATGGTCCGCCCGAAAGCTCGGTAGAGTTGATGAATTTAGTACCGCTTGTCGGAAAAGTCGGATCAAAAACTGTTGATCTGGTAATAACCTGCTTTACTGCAAATTGTGATCTGACACCTGTCTGATAATAATCACCGCCGAATAAAACGTTTGTCTTTTGATATTTAACAGTCCAGTCACCTCTGAAATAATCATCCGGAAATTTAAATCTTCTTCCTATTGTAACAGATCCGCCTGTTTCCCTGATATCATAAGTATAGTTTGAACGTGTGTCATATAAATTTACCCCTAAAAGTGTAGGAGTACTGTAAAGCCATGGCTCTGTAAATCCAATATTGAATGTGCTTAAGCTTCCGCCTTCGCCAAACTGCCATGTAAAATTCAGAACCTGTCCGGCTCCGCCTTTTAGAGGCTTAGTTATATCAAAATTATTGAATGTTAATCCGAAAGAACCTGTAAATCCATAGCTTCCGCTGTATCCAACAGATGCATTGAACTGATCAGAAGATCTTTCCTGTACAAGATACTTTATATTTACAGTTGAATCATTAAGGAGTGTAATATCCTGTGTTATCTTTTCCGGATTAAAATAATTAAGTCCGTTTAGCTGCTGCAGACTTCTTTTTACTGCACTCTTTGTGAAATAGTCTCCCGGTATAGTGTAGAGCTCTCTTCTTATTACTTTATCCTGGGTCTTGTCATTACCTTCAAAATTTACCATTCCGAATCTGTACTGTCGGTTCTCAGTTAATTTTAAATTCAGATCAACAAGATTTGGACCTGCAGTTTTATCTTCTATCTCTGCATTAAATGCAAGATATCCGTTATCAAGATAAGCAGAGCTTATATCATTTTCACTTTCGTTACCATAAACATTTTGCTGAAGCTTTTTAACATTGAATACATCACCCTTCTTCATGTCAAGTCTTGCGCGAAGAAGTGAATCCTTATAAATTTTATTGCCTTCGAAATTAATTTTGTTAACATAAAATTTATTGCCTTCGTCAACATTTATTTTCAAAGTAACATTTTCTTTTGATGCATCAACCTTCATTTCATCTTTTGTGATCTCAGCGTCTTTAAATCCTCTTTCTTTGTAGTATCCTACAATTGCCTTTTTATCAGATTCGAATTTCTTTTTATCAAATGTAGCTCCATCCCAGAATTTCCACCATATTTTTTCTGATGTTTCCGGCATTGCTTTCTTAAGCTCTTTTGTAGTTAAATT
Organism: Ignavibacteria bacterium; assembly: GCA_038230595.1. Lineage (GTDB taxonomy): Bacteria > Bacteroidota > Ignavibacteria > Tepidaquicellales > Tepidaquicellaceae > JBBRMY01. The sequence goes on along the minus strand of JBBRMY010000053.1, from coordinate 561 downwards.
CTTATTCCCTTCAAACACTATGCTTCTTACTATAAGCTTATTGCCTTCACTAATCTTTATCCTTATCTTAGCATCATTGTTTGCTGAGTAAAGCATATCTGCTTTCACAACTGCTAGCGAGTATCCTTCTTCGGAATAATATTTATAAAGATTATACTCAATATCTTTTATCTTTTGCTCAGTTACAACTTCACCTGTAACTATATTTACTTTCTTTAAAAGGTCAGCAGTTGAGTATTCATTGTTGCCTGTAATGTCGATCGATTCAACCCGTGGAAGCTCCTTAACTTCAATAACAAGATAGATCTCATTTCCGAATTTCTTTTCAATATATAGCTGAATATCAGAAAATAATCCAATGTTCCAGAGCTTTTTTATAGCATCTCTTGATTCATCTGAAGGAATGCTGAATTCCTGGCCAATCCTTAAGCCTGAATAAGTGATGATCGTTTTTTGGTCGTAGTTCTTATTTCCTTTTGTAGTTATACTTGCGATCTTGTATGCCTGTGGATTGTCCTGGGCAAAGCTGTTTACAGATAGTATAATTGAAAATAAAAATAT
>JBBRMY010000052.1:0-14925 GCA_038230595.1 Ignavibacteria bacterium | reverse complement strand
TCAAGGCTTAATCCTTCTGTTGTTCCAAGAAAATTCCATCCATGATAATCATCTATATAACCATTACCATCATCGTCAACACCTTCAACTCCGTTTATTTCTGCATCATTATTCCAAAGATTATCTTTTATTGAAGGATGATCAACATCAATTCCTGAATCAATAATAGCAACTACAACCTGCTTCTTTACTTTGAATCCATTTGCTGTTATATATTTATAAAGCTCTAAAGTACTTGTTCCTTCGTATCCATCTTTTGCAGGATCCAGCAATGCCCAGTCTGGTATCTCTGCTTCTAAAGAAAGTTTACGGTCTGTAGCATATTTTAGAAAGTATTTATTAGTTGAAACAGAATTATCTGCAGGTGTAAAGGAGAACGAGATCAATACTGTAAAAATAATTGCGCTAAAAACTGAAAGCCTTTTAATTAATTTCATGTAAGTTTATTCTGATTTAATTCATATAAGATGAGGTATATATTTTATATATTAACACTCTCAAAAACAATTAACTATTTATTCTTCTAATAGGTTCTGTTTTAACCTCAGTTAATTCGAAAAGTTTCCCGGAATGTCTCAGAATATCTATCAAACCACATATAATAAGTATAAACAGAGTATTGATGATTGCATCAGTGCATTAGTTAAAAACTCTGAGCCAAAGAGCCTTTATGATCCTGTAAATTATATTCTTTCAGGCGGCGGTAAGCGTATTCGTCCGCTAATGGTAATGCTATGCTGTCAGATCTCCGGAGGGGATTCTGATGCGGCAATTAATGCAGGTGCAGCAATCGAGGTACTTCACAATTTTACTTTAGTACATGATGACATCATGGACAATGCTTTAACAAGACGCGGGAATGAAACGATCCATAAAAAATGGAATGTAAATACTGCAATACTTGCCGGTGATAATCTAATTGCCATAGCATATAAATCACTTTTAAAGACTGAATCTGCTAATATAAAAAAAATAGTAGAAGTCTTCACAGAAGGCGTTATAGAAGTTTGCGAGGGACAAAGTTATGATAAAGATTTTGAAGAACGAGAAAACGTAAGCTCCGAAGAATATCTTCTGATGATCAGAAAAAAAACTGCAAAACTTTTAGAGACAAGCGCTGTCATGGGCGCTCTAATTGGAAATGCGGATGACAGATCAATTGGTGAGCTTCGAAATTTTGCATTAGATCTTGGAATGGCTTTTCAGATACAAGATGATATGCTTGATATTATTGCTGATGAAAAAGAACTGGGTAAAAAGATAGGCGGCGACCTTATAGAAGGTAAAAAAACTTTTCTTCTTTTAAATGCCTTCGAACACACTACTGATCCAACTGAAACCGAACTATTAAAAAGTATTGTGAATGAAAAGGGTATCCATAAAAATGAAGATGAAACGATTAATAAAATAAGAAGCATCTACGAGAAGAATGGAATAATTGAAAACGCTAAAAAGGAAATTGAGAATTATACTAATGATGCCAGGCAGAGACTTGAATACTTTAAGGATTCAGAAGCTAAAAAAATGCTATTCTGGTTCTCTGAAATGCTTTTGAACAGACTACATTGAGGAAAAGACAATGATCGAAAAAGAGATAACTATAATTAATAATGCCGGAATGCATACACGTCCTGCATCTACCATTGTAAAGATAGCTTCTAAGTTTAACTCTGAGTTCTTTATTGACAAGGGCGGCTATGAAGTTAACGGCAAAAGCATTATTGGTGTCATGACACTCGCTGCAGAGAAAGGCTCAAAACTAATTCTTAAGTTTGAAGGCGATGATGAAGTAGCAATGTCCATAGAGGTTTCAAAATTTTTCGAAGAAGGTTTTGGCGAAATGTAAAATGATGAGTTCATGGGTTCATGTTTTATTATGGTTAAATGATAATTCAATATAAAATTAAATGTTGGATTGTATTTTTTAAAACCTTATTCAAATTTTAAACCTTGATAGAAAAATTGATTTAATAAATCCCAATTGGATTAAAATTAATTATTACACCCCTTTAAATGAAAAAAATAAATCTTCTTCTTCTGATATTTTTTTTCGCTTATAATTCTGCATTTACTTACGGTCTTTATGTTTCACCTCCTGCATGTTACGATCTTATTTCTTACAGCGATAATAATTTTTACAGCGCATACATTTCGAATTCAGAGAATGAATGTTATTTTATTATTACAAAAAAAGATGGCAGCAGGTTAATTGTTCCTGACGATAATATTATACATTCAATTTTTAATGGAGCTGATTATCCGGCAGTAAAAATTCTTTTCCCATTCTGGGAAACTAAGTTCAATGTTGTTCCATTTCTTCATCAGCAAGCGCTTATTAAAGTTCTTTACCTGCTGAATAAAGTTAATTTTCGCCCGAGAGTTTCTGATGCAATGAGAACAAATGAAAATCAGTTACTATACAAAAAACGAGGCTGGTCAAGGATAGAATCTTCTCCGCATCTTATAGGACTTGCAATGGATCTTGCTTATACTCCTCCTGAAGATAAAAAGAAAATACTTTCATTGATCGAAGATGTTGGGATCTATTATCTTGAGCATGGCGGCAGAGGCAACAGGCATGTTCACCTTCAGGATAATAATATCTGGAATCTGGAAACTTCAAAGGTCGCAAATGCTTTAAGCGATGACCTTCTGGAAAAAGCTATAGGTGATAATTCAATTATGAGATCCGTTCCGATCGAAGAAAAAAGTTCTTCATGCGGAACAAAAATTTTTTTCTCATTTAAAAATGAAAAGCCGGGAATGGTGAAAGTTTACTTTTATGATAATCTTGGAAACGAAAAAGCTTTTATTGAAACTGGTATTTTTGAAACGGGAACACACTCAATGTTTATTGATGACAGTATTTTAAGAAAAGGAAATTACAGAGTAATGTATTTTGTAAATGATGTGAGAGTTAAAGAACAGGTCTATGCTAAAGTTGGGTAGAATTTAAAAAAAGCCACCTAACAGGAAAAATAACCTGTCAGGTCTTTTGCTTTTATAAGTAAAACAAAAAGGATTCATATTTCTATGAACCCTTTTTTGTGTAAATATTTTTACTGCTTATTTATTTTCCGTCTGTTACAGGAGCTTCTTTTTTATCTTTTGAACCTTTAGAAGTTTCTGCTGCAGGGACTTCTTCAGGAGTTGAAGGCTTTGTAGGATCAATTATTACCGGAGGATGATTTGCTTCCGGTACATCTTCACCTATGATGTCTTCGATCTTGAAATCGATCTGCTCAGGTTCAAAGCTTCTTGTCTTCTCAGAAATTTCCTTTGCAGTAAATTTCTTTGGCAGCTTGAATGCTTCTATATAATCTTCTATCTCTTTATCTTCTTTATCTTTCAGATATTCGATAACAGAAAGAACGATCTTCTTATTATTTTTGTCGAATTCAATAACTTCAGCTTTAAGCTCCATGCCTACTTTGAAAAGTTCGGCAAAATTTCTTATCTGAGAAATTGAAAGCTGTGATGCAGGAATGAATGAGTCAACATTATCGTCTAACTCAACTATCAGACCTTTATCAATAGCTTTTACGATCTTAGCTGTTGTCTCTGTTCCGACTTTCAGTTTATCCTCAAGAGATTCCCATGGATTTGCAAGCAATTGCTTTCTACCAAGAGATATTCTCTGGTTAGCAACGTCAACTCCAAGAATAACAACTTCCATCTGGTCGCCAATTTTAGCGATCTGATTTATGTCCATTATTTTTTTAGTCCATGAAAGATCTGAAATGTGGATCAATCCATCAACGCCTTCTTCAAGCTCAACAAATATTCCGAAGTTAGTAACGTTACATACTTTTCCTTTGTGCTTTGTTCCTACAGGGAACTTGTCGAGTAATGACTGCCATGGATTAGGTGTAAGCTGCTTTATTCCAAGAGAAAGCTTTCTGTTCTCAACATCAATTGTAAGGATCTGCGCATCAACAACCTGTCCCATATTAACCATCTGGGTTGGGTTTGTAATATGCTGAGTCCATGACATTTCGCTGATGTGAATAAGTCCTTCAATACCTTTTTCTATTTCAATGAATGCGCCATAATCGGTTAATGATACAACTTTACCTGTTACTTTATCGCCGATCTTATATCTTTCCTTTACATTATCCCATGGATGTGACTGCAGCTGCTTTAAGCCAAGATATACTCTTTGCTTTTCAGGATCGAATTCAAGTACATATACTTCGATGTCCTGATCAAGCTTAACAACATCATTCGGATGATTAATTCTTCCCCATGAAAGATCTGTGATGTGAATAAGACCATCAAGTCCGCCAAGATCAACGAACACACCGAAATCTGTAATCGCTTTAACAGTTGCTTTAAGTGTCATTCCCTTCTGAATAGTTTTCAGAAGCTCTTCTCTCTGTCCTTTCATTGATTCTTCAATGATAGCCTTGTGAGAAATAATAATATTTTCGTTCAGATTATTTACTTTGATAACCTTGAAATCCATTACCTTGCCAATGTATTCATCATAATCCCTGATAGGCTTTGTATCGATCTGTGAACCCGGAAGGAAAGCTGAAAGACCGCTAAGGTCAACAACAAATCCACCTTTAATTCTTCTTACACATTTACCGCGTACGATAGTGCCATTGTTACATGAGTCAACAATTCTATCCCACATTTTAATAGAATCAGCTTTCTTTTTTGAAAGAACAAGCTGTCCTTCTTTATCCTCGATCTTTTCAAGGAAAACTTCAATTGTATTACCAACTGCAATTTCAGACGGATCAGAGAATTCATTTACTGAAACTCTTCCATCAGATTTTGAACCAATATCGATAAGAACATCTTCACCGTGTATAGAAACGATCCTGCCGCTTACAACTTCGTTCTCTTTAATTACACTGAAAGTTCTTTCGTAAAGCTTAAGCATATCTTCATAATCCTGCTCATTGTATTCGTTGCCCTTAATTTTTTTTACTTTAATTCTCTGGGCAGTTTCAGCAGCCGGAGGCGCTTCAACTTTTTTCTTTTCTTCTGTTACTGTTTCACTCATGTTATTTATATCCTTCGGGCTGCTTATTTCAGCAGCTTTTTTTTTTCTAAAGTCACATTTAATAAATTTAAATGCTTCTTAAGAGTTTAAGTTAGTAAATACTTTCAAATTTGGATTCCCGACAAAAACATTCGGCAAAGACAAATGTTATGAAAGCTGTTATTTAAAAAAAATTATGTTACGGGGTGAATCTTCCTGTATAAATTCTCTACCTGTTCTTCGATGATGAGGTTGGTTGTATCAACTTCAATTGCATCTGCGGCTTTTTTAAGCGGACTGATAGTTCTTTTTGTATCTATCTCATCTCTCTTTTGCAATTCCTTTACGATCTTATCGAGCGTTATTTCCAGACCCATATCTTTGAAATCCTGCTGCCTTCTTGCAGCTCTTGTTTTCAGATCGCATCTCAGAAAGAACTTAAAATTTGCATTCGGAAAAACAACTGTTCCTATATCTCTTCCATCCATTACAACACTGCTGTCCTCAGCATATTGTCTTTGCTTATCTACAAGTATATCGCGTATCTCTTTTATCTTGCTGGTAGTACTTACAATGTTGGTTACTTCAACATTTCTAATGCTTGTCGTAACATCTTCATCATCCAGGAATACATTGTCATTTTTCAATTCAAGCTTTGAACTGCTGCAAAGATCAATCATTTTCTGAACAGTGGGCTTGTCAGTGTTTCTTGGATCCAGCTTGTTCTTGAGGATCGCAAAAGTAATTGCTCTATACATTGCACCGCTGTCTATGTAAAGATAGTTCAGCTTTTTAGCAAGAAGTCGGGCAGTAGTGCTTTTACCGGTTCCTGCGGGTCCATCAATAGCAATTACGACATGAGCTTCACTCAATTGCGGGAATAATGACTTAAAGTTTTGACAATCTATAAGTTAATGATTTTGAGAGGGAGATTCAAGAGAAAGAACAGGGTGATTGATGCCGCTGATAGGTGATTGCATTGCTGTCCAAAATAAATTTAAATGTTGAAAAATATTTATAATTTATCTTATCAGGAAGATTTATCTAATCATTCTGATTTTAATCCTCTTCTTCGTTTGAAGGGTTTTTATTTGCCCCGGCCTTTAGGTCGGGGTTAATGATCAAAAATAGCGGCTTTAGCCTAAACATTGCGAATAAAATGCTGTTGAGTGGAAACGATAGCTTTTTCGTTTTTATTTGTGATTTTGAGAAGTTGTACAAAATACTATAATTCAAAATAATTGTTAAGAACAGATATGGGTCATTGATGCCGCTGTTTGTATTTGTTTTTTGCACCTTCGCTGCGAATGCATCAGATAGTTTACCACTTCAAAAAGGCAGCCATCTGAAAATATTACCCATTTCTAATTGCAAGTGCAATTTATTGCTCTTTAATGTGTTGATAATGCTGCTAACCTAGATATAAAATTGATTAGTGCAATCTACTTCACTTTTCACTTGGTACTATTTAAATATAATTGTATATTAATTAAAAAGAGCAATCTAATGCACTTCAACGATATTTCGATTTTAATAAAAAACCGCCGAAAAATACTCAGGATCACTCAGTTGGCATTATCAGAAATGGCAGGGATAAGCTTGCGTTCTCTAAAAGAAATTGAAAGAGGAAAAGGAAATCCAACAATTAATTCTCTGAATAAGATAGCAGATATATTGGGATTAGAAATTAATATGGAAGTAAAAATAATAAACAAATGAGAAAAGCCAAAGTATTTTTAAACGGCGAAGTTGCAGGCGAGTTATGTGAAATTAGCAGAAATAATTTTTCATTTATATATTTTGACGAATATTTTAATGATAATACTAAAACTGCCATAAGCCTGACACTTCCGAAAAAAATAAAAGAGCATTACTCTGAACATTTATTCCCATTCTTTTATAACCTTTTATCTGAAGGCACGAATAAAAAACTGCAATGCAGACTGTTTAGAATTGATGAAAATGACAGCTTTGGATTACTGCTTGCAACAGCTAAAGATGATACTATAGGTGCAGTAACAGTAGAACCAACTACAGAATAACATGACTGAATTAAAAATATTAAACTGTCCCGGAACTCTTGCTGAAGGCTATGATACTTATAGCCCTGTTGCATTAAAGCGAATGTTTGATTCTAAAAAAGTCAGCCATATACTTGAATATAATTCACCAAAAACAAGCGATGAAGATGCTGCTATTTTCAATGAGAACAGAGAAAGAATTTCAATTTCCGGTGTACAGAACAAATACTCCATGGTTCTTGAAAAAAAACATCTAAGACTAACTAATGAAGGAGAAAGAGGAAGATATATTTTAAAACCAATTACATCGGATATAAAAAATTCACTCAACCTTCCGGCAAACGAGCATCTCACAATGCAGATAGCCCGCCAGATTTTTGATATTCCAACAGCAGAAAATGCATTAATGTTTTTCAAAGAAGGAGAGCCGGCATATATTACAAAAAGATTTGATTACAATGAATCGGGTGAAAAAATCAAGCAGGAAGATTTCGCATCACTTACCGGGAGAACAAAAGACACTGACGGACCGGATTATAAATACAATGGCAGCTATGAAGAATTGGGAGAGACTCTGAAAAAATATGTTGCTGCAAGCACGCCGGAACTTGAAAAATTATTAGATCTTATAATATTTAATTATATTTTTTCAAATGGCGATGCCCACTTGAAAAACTTTTCGTTAACACAAACGGCAGATAAAGATCATATACTGACCCCGGCATACGATCTGCTAAATACAAGCCTCCATATAAAAGATAATGATTTTGCTCTAAAACACGGATTATTAAATGGAGAAGTAAAAGAAAAAAATGATCCACATCCAAATAGTGAAAAGTTCAGGGAACTGGGAAAAAGATTTGGGTTAGCTGAAAGCAGGGTTTCAAAGATCATTGAAAAATATTCTGATAGAAATGAAAAAGTTTATAAACTAATAGAAAACTCATTCCTGGATGAACGCAATAAAAGAGATTATAAATATTCATACGAACGAAAAGTGAAATATTTCAATAGGATATTGTAAAATGACGGAAGTTGATTTCGAAGTACCGATACTTACACAGATTATCAAGGAAGGGATTAAGTATATTGACAATTTCGATACGAGTGGATTGAGAAATCCATTTCTTGTAATTGCACAAGGCGATTCAATGACGTTGTATATAAATAACGGAGATATGCTTTTGTGCTCTGATGACAATGAGAAGATCAAGACAGGAAAGGCTGTGATAGTGAGTTATCGAACGACTCCGCAGTCATATCAGGCAAATGCAAAGCTTGCGAGGTTTACAAAGGATGATGGAGTAATGCAATATTCAGTGAATACAAAGTTTCCACCAACAACGTATTTAAAGTCGGAAATATTCAGGATGTATATGGTTGTGAGGATAAAAAGAGTAATTACGTAGCGTTAAGAATAAAAATGATTAATATATCAGGAGGACAATAAATAAAGTTTAAAATATAAATATTGAAATAGTCAATATCTTAAAGTATATATATATATTAGTTAAAATTTATTTAAATGCTATGAATTCTGAACCCATTCTCTACATAGTTGGAAGTTTTATTATATCTCTTATATCATATTTATTAATTAGGCAATTAATTGGAACATACCTAAGTGAAAAAGGAAAAAATTTAGCAACTAAAGAGGATGTTGGTGAAATTACAAAAATTATTGAAGATATTAGGATGGACAACAATTCCGAATTAGAATTAATTAAAGCAGAAATAGTATTGGTAACAAAGACACAAGCAACTGTATATGATGATGAGAGAGGAGCTATAATCAATTTTTTAGCTACAATTACTGAATTTTTTCAAAATAATATCAATTTACCAATAATTTCAGATTCAAATGATGAAATTATTTATTTAATGGAAAGGAATAAAATTTTACTTTCTGAATTTAGGAGAGTACAAATTGCTCGAAGTAAATTAATTCTCTTATGTATTAATGAAGACATTATTAAATCTGCAGAGCTAATAATCTTACAGCTGTCAGAAATCAGGAATACAACTCATATTGCAAGAATCAAACTTCTAGGCAGTGTTAAAGTCAGTGCAGCACAAGGAGTGGCTTACAAAAAAACACAAAGTGAAAATGACTATAAACTTTATGATGCGGAATTAAGCAGACAAACTTTAATCCACGATGAGTTTAATGATAAATTTTTAAGTTTTCATAATAAATATAGTACTGATTATCATAAGCTACTTATTCTTTGCAAGAATTATCTAAAAACTAAAAAAGCAGTTTGATATTTAAGGAGTATTGTGAATTCTTATCATAACCAAAAGAAATGATTATTATTTATTATTATACTTCTAGTAAATATTTTCCGGATGTAGAAGTAATGCTATCAGTAGAGGACTTGAATACAGATAAATACACAGCGAAAACCGACGAAGGAGAAACAATCGTAAAATGCAATTCAGCTAGGATGTAAATAACATCAAGTAATGAACTGAAACGACCTACATATGTGAAAGACAGATTGCCGGTGATACTTTCTCACAGCAATAGGATCGATTTATTAAAGGTAGATCTGAAGATATAATTTTAGCTTGCTCAGCCATATTCAGCAGGGTCAATGACGACAGAGTCATGGGTGATAGCAATGGAATGGATTGGTAATTGAATTATGAAAAAAGAAAAAGTAGTATCATAACTCCACAAAAATATAATTAGCAAATTCATGGCCACTTGGGGCGATCATAGCAGGTGATGATTATTCAATTATTAGAGGTTCAAATCTTTCTGAAAGCCAAATTAGAGCAAGCTGTAGTAATTTAAAAAGATACTTTAAATATCCAAGTAAACTTCATATTGGTCAACTCGCTGATTAGAAAATATAACTTGGATAAAATTAATTGAGATTACTCAATTATGAAATTTAATATAAATACATTTTATTATTTGTTTATTTTATTAGTAAGTTGGAATAATTCTTTTTCTCAAACAAATAAAGTTTACAAAGGGACTACCGTAGCAGTTATTATGAAAAACGATACCGTTTGGATTGGAGCTGATAGCAAGATTAGTTACGACTTTGATACATTAGAAATACAAAGATGTAAAATCTTAATGTTTAAAGACTTTGCGTTTGCTCATCTAGGATTAACAACTATTCCTCAAATAAACTTTGATGTAAATGTAGTTATTGAAAATATTCAAAATCGCACAGAAAATATTGATCAAATAAAATTTGAAATGAATAAAAGTATGTATGATATATTAAACAAGATTGGTGATAATTATATAAAGGAAAATCCCCACTATTTAGAGTTCAATTCAGGCAGTCAGATTGTTGAATTTAATATAATAAATTTGTTTTGCTATTTCAAAAATGATATTTCTTTTGTAGATGAATTTAGATATAGAGTATTCAAAATCTCAAATACAGAAATAGAAATAAAATTAGATACCCTTTCTAGAAAATCAAATATTTACCCGTCTTTAGAAATATATGGTGAGCGAGAAGATAGTTGGTCATACATGAATGAACATCCAAATTATCGCTATAATGAAAATCCAGTAACTATAATAAATAAAATTATAGCGATTGAAGCAACTTTTCGGACAAAAGATGTTGGCTTACCATGTGATATTTTAAGAGTTTCTTCTAAGAATTTTGAATGGATTCAGTGCAAGGAACACTGTAGATGAGAAATTCACGCAAATATTCATTCCTTTCTGAATTGATTTCCCTGAAACACCTTGGTAAATTGATTATTAGCGTTTATTCCCGCTAAAAAATCGTTTATCTCACTTAAAAATCACACTAATTCCTCATGTCTTTCATCAAATCTATCCATGCAAGAGAAATTCTGGATTCACGCGGTAACCCGACTTTAGAAGTAGATGTAACATTAGAATCAGGAGCAAAAGGCAGAGCTGCAGTTCCTTCCGGAGCAAGTACCGGCGAACGCGAAGCTGTCGAATTACGTGACGATGATAAGAAACGCTACTTAGGAAAAGGCGTTCTAAAGGCTGTTGAAAATGTGAATACGACTATCTTCAAGAAGCTGAAGAACATGGATGCACTGAACCAATTAAAAATTGACGAGACTCTTATAGAACTTGACGGTACGGAAAATAAATCAAAGCTAGGAGCGAATGCGCTTCTAGGAGTTTCACTTGCAACCGCTCATGCTGCTGCAGACCTTTTACAAATCCCACTTTACAGATATATAGGCGGTACAAATGCGATGACGCTTCCGGTTCCAATGATGAATATACTTAATGGCGGAAAGCATGCAGACAATAATGTTGACTTCCAGGAGTTCATGGTTATACCGGCAGGATTTAAATCTTTTTCAGAAGCTTTGATGGCAGGTACAACTGTGTTTCATACTTTAAAAAACGTGCTTCATAAAAAAGGTTTGAACACTTCTGTAGGTGATGAGGGCGGCTTTGCGCCGAATCTAAAATCGAATGAAGAAGCTATAGAAGTAATTCTGAAAGCGATCGACAAAGCCGGATACAAAGCCGGAAAAGATATTTTTATTGGATTGGATGTGGCTTCAAGCGAGATGTATAAAGGAAAAGATAAATACGAATTTTATAAATCCAATCTGCCGACAAAAAGCGCTGACGAGATGGTAAAGATGTACGAGACTATGGTAAAAGATTATCCGATACTCAGCATAGAAGACGGAATGGCTGAGAATGACTGGGACGGATGGAAAGCGCTTACGGATTCTTTAGGAAAGAAAGTTCAATTAGTCGGCGATGATGTTTTTGTTACTAACACTTCAATTCTTGCTAAAGGAATTAAAAAAGGTATCGCTAATTCAATTTTAATAAAAGTAAATCAAATAGGAACACTTACCGAAACTCTTAATGCCATAGATATGGCAAAGATATCGAAATACACTGCTGTGATAAGTCACAGAAGCGGAGAAACAGAAGATACAACAATAGCCGACATTGCAGTTGCAACAAATGCCGGACAGATAAAAACCGGTTCAGCATCAAGAACTGACAGAGTCGCAAAATACAATCAGCTTTTAAGGATCGAAGAAGAGCTTGGAAGCAATGCAGCATTCCCGGGACTGCATGCTTTTTATAATATACTTTAAACAAACTTAATGAAATTATCACAATTTATTTACCCTGCTCCAAAAACTTTAATCGCTACTTCACTGAAATTACCAAGAGATTCTGCAAAGCTCATGGTACTGAACAGAGACGGAGAAACAATAGAGAACCATAAGTTCAAGAATGTAATTGATTATATGAATTCAGGCGATGTGCTTGTTCTCAATGATTCAAAAGTATTTCCTGCAAAGCTTTACGGAACAAAAGAAAAGACAAAGGCAAAGATCGAAGTATTTTTATTAAGACAGTTAAACCTTGAAGAAAATATCTGGGACGTTATAGTTGATCCTGCAAGAAAAGTACGTATCGGTAACAGAATATTTTTTACAAAAAATCTTTACTGCGAAGTTATTGACAACACTACTTCAAGAGGAAGAATTGTAAGATTCAATGTGCAAGGTGACTTCTCAAAAGTTATTGATAAGCTTGGAAAGACTCCCCTGCCGGAATACATAAAAAGAGCTCCGACTGATAAAGACAAAGTTGAGTATCAGACAGTGTTTGCAAAAAAAGTAGGTTCAGTTGTTGCACCGGGTTCAGGACTTCACTTTACACCTGAATTATTGAAAAAAATTGAAGCAAAGGGAGTTAAGCTGGCTTATGTTACGATGCATACCGGTCTTGGAACTTACAGACTTGTAGAAGTTGAGGATCTTTCAAAGCATAAAACAGATTCTGAATTCTTTGAGATAACACCGCAGAATGTTGAAATAATTAATCATGCTATTGGTAAAAAAGGAAAGATCATTGCAGTGGGATCCTCTGTTGCAAGAGTGCTTGAAGCAAATATTGTAACTACGAGATCGCTTAGATACGCAAAGGGCTGGACAGATAAATTTATTCATCCGCCAAACGGAATGAGAGTGGTGGATAAGCTTATCACAAATTTCCATCCGCCAAAAAGCACGCTTCTTATGCTTGCATGCTCATTTGCCGGAAGAGATTTCATAATGAAATCATATAAGAAAGCAGTGAAAGATAAATATAAATTTTATGCATTTGGTGATTCCATGATGATCATTTAAAGTTGATCATTTAATGATAAATTAAAAAGTATTTTGAAATTTATAGTTTAGTTAATTTAAAGTCCGGCAGAAGCCGGACTTTTTTGTTTAAAGCAAATAATCAATAAAAGTAATGGGCGTTAAAGTAATTATACCTGCTTCTGGGAAAGGGAAAAGATTTGGCGGAAAAATATCCAAGCAGTTCTTAAAAATTGACGGAAAAGAAATACTTGCCCATTCAATTGAGAAATTCAATTCAATGAAAGCGATCGATGAAATAATTATTGCTGCTTCAAGAGACAGCATTGAAACTGTAAAAAAGATCATCACAAAATATAAATTTTACAAAGTCTCGATTATTGTAGCAGGCGGAAAGGAACGCCAGGATTCTGTTTATAATGCTCTTCAGCTTTTAACATGCAAGGTTAGTGATACTGTTTTGATACATGATGCAGTACGTCCCTATGTAAGTCAGAAGCTTATTAAAGAAATTATAAAGCAAGCAAGTAAACATAAGAATGTAATACCGGGAATAAAAGTAAGTGACACTCTTAAAAGAACTGATGCAAAGAGTAATATAAGAGAAACAATTTCACGCGAAAACGTATGGGCAGTTCAGACACCGCAGGCTTTTAATTATAAAATGCTGCTGACTGCTTTTCAAAAAGCATATAAAAATAATTTTTATGGGACTGATGAGGCAAGTTTGATGGAAAAGTATGGATATGATGTGAAGGTTATTCCGGGAGAGAGTGGGAATGTAAAGATAACTGTGAAGGGTGATGTTGGTAAAATTTCACGCAAAGCTCGCTAAGGCGCAAAGAAAATAAGAAAGGGATTTTGCTTTTAACCTTAATAGAAAAAGAAATTTTTTATGTGAACCTTGTTACCTTATTTAATCCTACAAAGTTTGAATAAGGTAATAAGGTTTTAATTATTAGATGCGCTCTCTACTAAGGTTAAAATGGTTGGTACACTATTAAAATTACTGTAAAAGATGATATTATTGTTTATTTTTAGATAATAATTTGATAATATGGCAAAGCCGAAGGGAACAGTTTTAGAAATTTCCGTTGAGAGCAAGGTCCTGAAAAACAATCCTCTTAAAGATCCATATATAAGAAATTTATATATCTATCTTCCTAAGTCTTACTACACAAATCCTGAAAAAAAATATCCGGTAGTTTTTCTCATCGCCGGCTTTACAGGTAAAGGCGCGAATTATTTTAATTATTCATACCTTGGTGAAAAATTAAATGAAAAATTAGACAGACTAATTGATGATAAGATCATTAATGAAATGATAGTTATCCTTCCTGACTGTATTACAAAATACGGAGGAAGCCAATTCATTAACTCAGCTGCAACCGGACGATATGAAGATTATATCATAAAGGAGCTTGTTCCCTTTGTTGATAATAATTTCAGAACAATTCCGAAAGCAAAAGCACGAGGTATCTGCGGCAAGTCAAGCGGAGGTTACGGAGCTATGGTTCTATCTATGAGAAATCCGGATGTCTTCGGACTAATGTGCTCTACTTCAGGCGATGCTTATTTTGATTATTGTTACTTTCCAGACTTTCCGAATTTCGCTCAGCTAATAAGAGGATACGGAAAAGGTTATTCAGGCGTTAAAAATTTTATTTCGAAAGAAATTAATACTAAGCAGCCAAAGCCGAAAGGTTTCCATAGCTTAATTAACACTATAGGAATGGCGAGCTCTTACTCTCCAAATGCCGGCAATCAGAAAAAATATGGATTCAATTTTGACATTCCAATAGATCCCGAAACAGGAGAGCT
>JBBRMY010000051.1:0-14930 GCA_038230595.1 Ignavibacteria bacterium | reverse complement strand
TTATGGTTGATAGAAATACTGCAAGCAAAAAAATTAATGATGTAATGGAAAATATTCCTCCGATACTTTCTACCGGTGATAATATTACGGATGCAATTGAAATGCTTAAGTCAAACCCTGCTGTTCTTGTTTCAGAATACGGAAGATTGGTTGGAATACTTACGAATTATGATGTGCTGGACATGGTTTAAAAAATGTAATAAAATTTATTATAATAAAAATTAATTTTTAATCAGATATGAAATTCGCAACGAAACAGATACATGCAGGCCAGCATCCTGAAGAAACAACGGGAGCTGTAATAACACCTATCTTTCAAACCTCAACTTATTCAAATAAGCATTTAGGGGAATCAAAAGGATTTGATTATGCCAGAAGCATTAATCCTACAAGAACTGCACTTGAGCAAAATCTTGCAGCACTTGAAAATGGAAAATACGGATTCTGCTTTTCATCGGGAATGGGAGCTGTTCATGCATTGATAACTACCTTCAAGCCGGGTGACCACGTTATTTGTACAAATAATGTTTATGGAGGTACATACAGATTATATGAACAGGTAATAAAAAATTACGGAATCGAATTTTCATATGCTGATACTTCCAACTTTGATGAATTAAAAGGTCTTGTAAAAGAGAATACAAAATTCATTTATATCGAGACTCCTACAAATCCCATGTTGAGGATCACAGATCTTGAAAAAGTTAATAAGCTTGCAAAAGAAAAAAATATTTTGACGTGTGTTGATAATACATTCATGAGCCCGTATTTCCAGAACCCGCTGGACTTTGGTATCGACGTTGTTCTTCACAGTTCAACTAAATATATCAACGGTCATAGTGATGTTATTGGCGGATGCCTGGTAACTTCACATGAAGAGCTTGCAGCTAAAATTAAATTCCTGCAGAATTCTATCGGATCTGTCCCTGCCCCATTCGATTGCTGGCTGATATTGCGCTCAACAAAAACTCTTGCACAAAGAATGAAAGCGCACAATGAGAATGCTCTTGCAATATGCGATTCACTTGAGAACAATAAGAAAATTGAAGCTGTACATTATCCCGGATTAAAATCACATCCTCAATACGAACTTTCAAAAAGACAAATGAGAGGTTTCAGCGGTATTATTTCATTAGAAATGGGTTCGCTTGAAGCTGCAAAAAAATTATGCAATAATTTTGAAATATTTCAGCTTGCAGAATCTCTTGGCGGTGTTGAATCACTTGTCTGCCATCCTGTATCAATGACTCATGGAAGCGTACCTCCGGAAATGAGAAAAAAGATCGGTCTCACAGATGGACTTGTTAGACTTTCAGTTGGCATTGAAGACACAGATGATCTGATCGCCGATGTACAAAATGCATTAGCAAAAGTTTAAGAAAATAATATTTAATAATTTCATTGTAGGGGCAGACCTGCGTGTCTGCCCAATAAAAATAATAATTTTGAATCGCCGCTGTTGGTGTTTTAGTTCCGATTTATCGGAACTAAAACACCAACAGCCATATGAATAATTCACTAAGAATAAATCAATGAGTAATAAATATTTTAAAAATTTATTTTTTTTATTCTTATTCCTGATCAGCTGTCCCAATTCCTACTCCCAATCTCTCTGGAATTCAGATTCAACACTTTTTCGTTCGGTCAATAACAATCGTTCTCATTTTTTAGATGGTTTAATTCCAATTATAGATAAGTCAGTTTTTCCAATAGTTATAGCGGCACCTGTTGGGCTGTTTGCTTTCGGGAAAATAAATAAAGTGCCTTATGATGAAAATAGCGGAGTATTGCTTGGACTTTCAGAAGGATTTGCAGTAGGAACAACTTATCTTATAAAATCGATTGTAAAAAGGAAAAGACCTTATCTGGCTCTTCAAAATGTTTACTCTAAAAAGAATAATTCCCCGACGGATGATTACTCATTTCCTTCAGGTCATACAACTGCAGCTTTTGCACTGGCAACATCTCTTACTTTAAGATATAATGACCAGCCCTTACTTATCGGAGGATTATATTTATATGCTTTATCTGTCGGATATGGACGTATCTACTTAGGAGTTCACTATCCGGGCGATGTTCTTGCAGGAGCTTTAGTCGGGGCAGGAACTTCAGCAATTATATTTTCACTTCGAAAAGAAATAATTAAAGCAAAAAATAATATTCTAGGGACAGAGACTGTTGATGATTATAATCAGAGTAGCAATAATGGATTTCTTGTTTTCGGTTCTGCAATAGCTGCAGATATTTTGAATAATATTTTTTCTAAAAGTGAAAGCAAGATCTTATCTAAAACAAGATTGTCTTTGGATATTCATGGAAGCAATAATAAATTTGGATTACAGGTTAGCTTTTAAAAATCATCTTATACCAGCAGGTGAACCGTTATAGGTTTTCACCAGCACATTATTTACCCAGACCTTTGTATTGGAATTTTTACTATTAGTATTTGTAGTATAAACTATATGAAAATCTTTTGCATTCTGCAGGGCTCTCTGATATAATTCTGCATTTATTGAATTCGCATAAATATTAAGTGTTTCCCCGTCAATAGTGAATAAATAAATATTTTTTTTCGAATCCTGATGCAGATTTATAAAGTTCTCTTCCCACTTCTTATAACGCATCGCATCTTCAATTATCTTGATCTCTTTTTGCTGCTTCTCAAGAGATTCATCTGAAGACGGATAATTAAATTCTCCGTCACCCTGAACTGATGACCTTACCGCTTCATTTCTCAGAAGACTGTATCCTGCATAAATACCCACAAGAATAAGGATATAAACTATAAAAGGACCTAAACGTGTTTTATCACCTTTTGTATATTCATTATATTCTTTCTTATACTTTGTTTCTATCCTCCTGAAAACATTCGCATAATATTCTGCATTATATTTCTTATAGAACTCGGCAAGCTCAAAATACTTGTCCTTATCATTAAAGAAATAACTTTCTACTTGTTCGTATGACGGGTGAAAAGTCTCTTCCAATTAATTATCATTATGTTCCCACACATAAGCGAAGGAACGAATTTAAGTTTTTAAAAATTATTCTTTACTCTTTTCGTATTCAGCAACTATCTTTGTTTCAACTTCTTTTGGCACTTCTTCATAGTGAGAGAATTTTCGTCTGTATGTTCCCCTCCCTTGTGTCAGGGATCGGAGTCTTGAAGAATATCCATTCATTTCCGAAAGAGGGATCTGGCATTTAATTAATTGAAGATGTCCTTCTGCTTCCATCCCGCTTATTCTGCCTCTTCTTGAAGATACATCGCCCGAAACAGCACCCATGAATTCTTCAGGAAAAACAACTTCAACATCATATATAGGTTCAAGTAATACTGGTCCTGCTTCTTTAAATCCCTTTCTGAATGCCATAGCTGAAGCTATCTTGAAAGACATTTCAGAGGAATCGACATCATGATACGACCCGAAATGAAGCGCAACTTTCACATCAACCACAGGATAGCCTGCAATTATTCCTTCTACTAAAACTTCCTGAACCCCTTTTTCTACTGCAGGAATAAATTTTGTTGGAACAACGCCTCCAACAATTTCATTTATAAAATGAAAACCTTCTCCTCTTCGATTTGGTTCCAGCCTGAGATGTACATGACCAAACTGCCCGTGCCCTCCTGATTGCTTCTTATGCTTATATTCTACATCCTTGGCAACTTTTTTAATGGTTTCCCTGTATGGAATTTTAGGATCCTCCATTAACACTTCAAGATTGAATTTACTTTTTATCCTGTTAATGATAACATTCAGATGCATTTCTCCCTGACCGCTTATAAGTGTCTGCTTTGTTTCAGAATTATATGCAACAATAAAAGTCGGATCTTCTTCATGAAGAGTATGCAGAGCAGCTGAAGTTTTATCTTCATCCCCTTTATTCTTCGGAAGTATAGCCATAGTCATATTTGGTGAAGGAAAAATAATTTCAGGCAGTACTACCGGAAAGCTTTTTGAACTTAATGTATTATTTGTATGAGAGTCTTTTAGCTTTACCACTGCTGCAATATCTCCGCACACTACTTCACTGGTTTCTTTCCTCTCTTTACCTGTCATATAATAAAGCTGGGAAATTCTTTCTGTCTTTCCATTCGCTTCATTTATAAGATCCATGCCGGGCTTAACTGAGCCGGAGTAAACTCTGAAAAAAGAAAGCTCACCGATATTTTTTTCAGAAATAGTTTTAAATATATACATGCAAGGCTCCCCTTTTTTATTCGGAGCTACTTCTATAATATTATCTGACTTTGGACTGTGTCCCATTTCTGCAGGCTTATCCATAGGTGATTCAGTATACTCAGCAATGAAATCCAGAATTGGACCAGTACCATAATTATTTAATCCTGAGGCACAGAATACCGGGAATATTTTTCTTTCCTTCATTCCTTTTTTCAAACCATAGTTAATATCTTCTGGGGCTAAATTCTCATTATTTTCAAAAAATTTATCCATAAGGCTTTCTTCTTCTTCAGCAATTGCTTCAACAAACTCTTTATGAAATCTGTCTGCTTCATCTTTCAAATCAGCAGGAATTTCCTCTTCAGTATATTCGCCTTTTCCGCCTTTTTTAAAATTAAGCATTTTCATCCTTGCAACATCTATAACAGAATCAAATCCTATGCCGGTTTTTACAGGAAACTGAACAACAGCAACTGAACTGCCAAAGCTTTCCTTAAGCTGGCTGATAACTTTTTCAAAATCTACATTTTCCTGGTCGATCTTATTTATTACGAAGATTATATTATTGTTATAATCTTTTGTGTAATGGAATGTAAGCTCTGTTCCGACTTCTCTTCCTTTAGTCGCATCGATCAGAATAATGGATGTGTCTGTAACTCTGAGAGAAGCTTTTACTTCTCCTAAAAAATCTATATATCCGGGTGTATCAATGATGTTTAATTTTCGCTCTTCTGATGCTGAATTTTTCCAGGAAGTATTTACAATGGTGGAGTTAATGGATATTTGCTTTTCGATTTCGTCTTTGTGATAATCACTTGCTGTATTTCCTTCTTCAATTTTACCAAACCGGTTGATTGCTCCGGAAGCAAAGAGAATACCTTCGGTAAATGTTGTTTTGCCGGTGCCTCCATGTCCGATGATGGAAATATTTTTTATGTGTTCGGAATTAACCATTATAACTCCTTTCGATTAAATTAATTGATGAGCTTATTTGATTGATTAATTTAAAATAATATGCAAACTCATCAATTAAAATATTAAAAAAATAGAACCCTTTGTCTAAAAACATCCCAAAAAAATCCTGCTACTGCTAATGTTTTAGTCCCGATGTATCGAAATGATTCCAACAGCTATCTTTAGCATTAAAAAGTGAATCCCACCCTATTTATCCATTAAATTTACGCTAAGATTTCTTTAAGTTTAACTTTTTATAATGAATTATATACTTTATGCCTGATCAATTGCCGATTGTGCTTTTGGGAAATGAGATCCTCAAAAAGAATACAAAGCCTGTTAAAAAAATAGATGTTAAAATGATCAAGCTGATCGAAGACATGTTCTATACAATGTATCATGCTTCCGGTCAGGGTCTTGCAGCTCCTCAGATAAATAAGGATATAGCACTTGCCGTTATCGACGTTAGCCATCATAAGCAATATAAAAATATGAAGCCGTTGATACTTATCAATCCGGTCATAGAGGAAGAATTCGGCGAACGGGTTGTCATGGAAGAAGGATGTCTCAGCATTCCTCATCTTGCTGTCGAGGTTGTAAGAAACGAAAAGATAATATTAAAGTATAATGATGTAAACATGAATGAGATCACTCTGGAAGCTGATGATATTCTTGCAAGATGCATTCAGCATGAAGTTGATCACCTTAACGGAAAGCTAATCACTGATAAGCTGACTCCGGAAATGAAGAAAGAAAAAAAAGACGAAATAAAAAAGATCATCAAAGGCGAGATTGAAATAGATTATCCATTCATAGTGTACAAGCCAAACAAGAAAAAATAAAGCAGGGGTAATAAAGCATGAATATTGTTTTTATGGGCACTCCTTCTTTTGCAGTTCCTTCTTTAAAGCTTCTTTGTGACAGTGGTTATGACATCTCTGCAGTTGTAACAGTTCCTGACAGGCAAAAAGGCAGAGGTCAAAAACTTCAGCCATCTGAAGTAAAAATTGCTGCAAATGAACTCGGTTTGAAGATCCTTCAACCGGAAAAATTAAAAGATGAGAATTTTGTTAAAGAATTAAAATCTCTCGAACCTGATCTAATCATTGTAACAGCATTTCGCATTCTTCCTCCTGAAGTATATAAAATTCCAAAATACGGTTCTTTCAATCTTCATGCTTCTCTTTTACCTAAATATCGTGGGGCTGCTCCGATCAACTGGGCAATAATTAATGGAGAAAAAGAAACGGGCGTAACTACTTTTTTTCTTCAGGATAAAGTTGATACGGGAAATATTATTCTTCAGAAAAGAACTGACATAGCAGATACTGATAATTTCGGAACATTATATGAAAGGTTATCGCAAATCGGAGCTGAGCTTACTATAGAAACTGTCAGATCAATTTCAGAAGAAAAAACAGAAATTCAAAAGCAGGATGATTCCCTTTCTTCTCCAGCTCCTAAGATATTCAAGGATGATTGTAAAATAAACTGGAATGATCTTTCTGATAATATCTTTAACTTTATTCGAGGACTTTCCCCTTATCCAACAGCATTCACATTTTTGGATGGTAAAGTTCTGAAAATATATGACTGTGAAATCTCATCCATTCAATCTGAGAAACCCGGGATCATGTTTATAAAAGAAAAATCATTATACATCTCAACAAAGGATAACTGCCTTAAAATAAACTCTTTACAGCTTGAAGGAAAAAAACGAATGCCTGCATCTTATTTTATTAATTCATTAGATAAAACAAAAGAATATATCATGGCAATTCCTTGAAAGGCTACTTTTTATTCCCCTTTATCATAGAATAAACATAATTTATTGATTAATTTTTAATTCTATGCCTAAATCATCTAATATTAATCCTACTCAATTAAGAATTCAGGAAGTTGAAAAAGAATTATCTGAACTTACTGAACAGAAGAATTCGCTTTTAACTCATTGGAATTTAGAGAAAGATCTCATCAAGACTATACGCAGTATGAAAGAGCAGATAGAAACTTTGAGAACTGATGCGGAAAAATTTGAACGTGAAGGTAATCTTGCAAAAGTTGCTGAGATAAGATATGGAAAGCTTGTTGATCTGAATAAATCAATTGAAGTAAAAACTGCAGAGCTTGCAGATGTTCAGAAAGATACAAAAATGCTAAAGGAAGAAGTTGATGCAGAAGATATTGCAGAGATTGTTTCGAAGTGGACAGGAATTCCTGTAACGAAAATGCTTGAGAGCGAGCGCGCCAAGCTCGTTCATATGGAAGATAATCTTGAACAAAGAGTAATTGGACAAAATGAAGCTGTTCAGGCAGTTTCAAATGCTATCAGAAGATCACGAGCCGGATTGCAGGATGAAAATAAGCCGATAGGTTCTTTTATTTTTCTGGGTACTACCGGTGTTGGAAAAACTGAGCTTGCAAGAGCGCTTGCTGAATTTTTATTTGATGACGAAAAAGCTATGGTGCGAATCGATATGAGCGAGTATATGGAAAAATTTTCTGTTTCCAGATTGATCGGCGCTCCTCCGGGATATGTTGGTTATGAAGAAGGGGGACAACTCACTGAAGCTGTAAGACGAAAGCCTTATTGCGTTCTGCTTTTAGATGAAATAGAGAAAGCACATCCTGATGTTTTTAATATTCTGCTGCAGGTTTTAGATGAAGGAAGATTAACCGATTCACAAGGAAGAACTATTAATTTTAAGAACACGATAATTATTATGACTTCTAATATCGGGTCACATATAATTCAGGAGCAGATGCAGAGCATTACTGATGAGAACAGTAATGAAATAATGGGAAATGTCAGAACAAAATTACTTGAGCTTCTACGCGCTACCATTCGTCCCGAGTTCTTAAACAGAATTGACGATATAATTGTATTCAAGCCTTTAACAACAGGCGATATAAGAAAAATAGTCGATCTGCAGATGGAACAGATCAAGGGTAGAGTTGAACGTAATCATATGAATTTAAAAATTGATGAAGATGTTAAAGACTGGCTCGGAAAGCTTGGCTTTGATATTAATTATGGAGCGCGGCCCTTGAAAAGAACGATTCAGAAATATATTACAAATGTTCTTTCAGAAAAAATATTAAGCGCAGAATTCCTGCCTGGTGATACGATCGAGACTTTCCTCGACAAGCAGGGTCTCATTGAGTTTAGAAAAGCTTCCTGATCCAAAAACTAACCTACATTTTTATTAATGATAAATTATTTCGATACTTACTTTGATATCAGGTTGATCAGAATATCTGATCTTCTCCTGCATGAAGCTACAGAGCATGTAAGGCGGGACAGGGTTCTGGGAAGAATCTCAAAGGATAAATTTTTGAATAACCCTGTTATAGTTGGGAAGTATAAAGATAAGCTTATCCTTCTTGACGGAGCTAACAGATATTCATCACTCACTTCACTTGGATGTAAATTAATTTTAGCTCAGGTTATTGACTATGCCTCTCTAAAGACCAGGCTTCAGAACTGGAATCATATTTTTTATGATCTGGAAATGAATGATATAAAAAAGTTTTGTAATGAGAACGGATTGAAGTACAGTTCAGTCTCGATAAAAGAAGGCAAGAATGAAATGCAGAGTAATTTTTGCTGCATACTATGCTCGAATACTTTCAACAATGAAAATATTATAGTAAAGCTTCCTTCCAAAAAAGATAAAATGCTTGATGCATTGAGCATGTTCACAAAGCATTTTTTTGATAAGTATGAATTTGACCGCTCGGAATCTGAAATAAAGATCTCAGATCTGAGGAAATATTCAAGAAGAAAAGGTATTCTTATCTCCTATCCTTACTTTACTAAGGAAAAAATCGTTTCATTAGCATCAGAAGGGCTGAAAATTCCTGCAGGTATTACCCGCCATCTTATACAGAACAGAGTACTGCATTTGAAATATGCGCTTAATGATCTTCTTAATGACAAAGATATAGACAAAAAAAATGATGATCTTATGAAAAGTATTACTAAGAAAATAGATGGTAATAAAGTAAGGCAATATCAGGAATCAGTGATAGTATTTGATGAATAACTTTCCAACATTTTATTGAAAACAGAATTTTTTATAGCTCGCCGCTATTTATTTTCAAAAAAGAGATTTAATTTCATTTCTCTTATATCACTTATTTCCATAATCGGTGTGACAATAGGCGTTGCAGCAATGATAATCGTACTTTCTGTTTTCAATGGTTTTAACAAAAGAGTAATTGATATACTTGTATCATTTGATCCTCACTTAAGAGTTGAATCTAAAAAAGGCAGCAAGCTTGATAACTTTGAAGAGATTGAAAGCAAGATAAAGCAGGCAGGGATTAAAAATGCTGCTCCATTCACTTTAAGCAAGGCAATGCTTTCAAACCGAAGAACGAATAAAGTTCTTTTCATAAAGGGTACAGACGAAAAGAGAATTGATGAAGTTTCTAATGTTAAAAAACTTATCGGACTTGGATCATTTGATCTGGAAGAGAGAGGCGATCTTGGCGGAATAGTTATAGGCTTCATGCTTGCTGCTGAAATGAGATCTCGCGTTGGAGATACATTGACTGTCCTTAGTCCTGTCGGGCTTGAAAATTCGCTCACGCAGTTCATAGAGCCGTTGACAAAATCTTTTATAGTTACAGGGATTTATGAATCAGAGAATAAGGATTACGATTCTAAATATGCTTTTATTTCTATGCAGAATGCCCAGGCTCTGTTTAACTTCAATGGGAAAGCAAGCGGCCTTGAAATGAGGCTGGACAATATTAGTAACTCAGATAATATGAAGTCAAAGCTTGAAGAATTATTAGGGAATGATTATAATATTTCAACCTGGTATGATCTTCATAAGGATTTTTATTCTATATTAAAGCTGGAACGTCTTGTTTCATTTTTCATTTTGAGTATCATAATAGCAGTAGCATCATTCAATATTCTCGGCTCTTTGACCATGACTGTAATTGAAAAGAAAAGAGATATCGGAGTTTTGATGGCAATGGGCGCCACAGGAAAAATGATCTCAAAAATATTTCTACTGGAAGGTATCTGGGTAGGCATTATTGGTATAGTTTCAGGAATTGTTCTTGGTCTGGGGGTTACTCTTGGTCAGATGTATTTTAAATTTTATACACTGGACCCGTTTATATATAAAGTTGATGCTCTTCCGGTTCACATAAATCCTACTGATTTCATATTCATTCCTCTTGCAGCTTTCATTCTTTGCTTTTCAGCTTCACTTTACCCTGCAAGAAGAGCATCATCCTTAAAGCCGGTTGAGGCAATAAGATGGGAATAAAAAGAAAATAAATGAAGCTTTGATTGAAGATCTTCATAAAACATTATGACAAAAGAATTATTACTCGAAATTTCAGATCTTAAAAAATCTTACAAGATCACAAAAGATTACAGCCTTGAAGTGCTCAAAGGAATTAATCTTAATATTTATAAGGAAGAGATAATTGCTATAGTTGGTAAATCAGGAGCAGGCAAAAGTACATTACTGCACATACTCGGAGCGCTTGACTCTCCTGATTCAGGAAAAGTACTCTTTCAGGAAAAGAATATTTTTGACTATAGTGAAAAAGATCTGGCTAAATTCCGAAATAAAGAAGTTGGATTTATTTTTCAGTTCCACCACTTGCTTCCTGAGTTCACTGCATTTGAAAATGTTTTAATTTCCAATATGATCGGCGGCAATAATGATAAAAAAAGAGTTAACGAGCTTTTAGAAATTGTCGGATTAAGTTCCAGAGCTTCACATAAGCCGAATGAGCTTTCAGGTGGAGAGGCGCAGAGAGTTGCGATAGCGCGGGCGCTAATGAACAGTCCCAGAATGATATTGGGTGACGAGCCTACAGGGAATCTTGATACTCAGAACGCTAACTCAGTTATAGACCTGCTCTTTGAGCTGCGTGATAAATTTAAGCAGACTTTTGTAATTGTAACTCATAACGAAGAATTTGCTGCTAAATGTGACAGAGTAATAAAGTTAGCCGATGGAAAGGTGATAAGCTAATTTACGATTTAATAATATCAGGCTGATAAAAACTTGTAAAAAAATCATTATATTCGGGCATCTTGAAAAGTATTAAAATACATGTAAACGATCTGAATCTGTATTACGGAGTCAATCATGCATTAAGGAATGTTACTCTTGATATAGATGCAAATAAAGTTACATCCCTTATGGGACCATCCGGATGCGGTAAATCAACTTTTCTCCGAACACTGAACCGTCTCAATGATCTCATAGAAAATGTAAAGATCACAGGTGATATTGAAATTGACGGTGAAGATATTTACAAAGGAAATGTTGATGTTGTAGCTTTAAGGAAAAAAGTCGGAATGGTTTTTCAGAAATCTAATCCTTTTCCAAAATCAGTTTATGATAATGTTGCATACGGTCCAAGAATAAACGGAGTAAAGAAAAAGCATCATCTTGATGAAATAGTTGAGAAGAGCCTTATGAGCTCTGCTATATGGGATGAAGTTAAAGACAGGCTTAATGATTCCGCGATGGGATTATCGGGAGGACAGCAGCAAAGGCTTTGCATTGCAAGAGCGTTAGCAGTCGATCCGGAGATCTTATTAATGGATGAGCCTGCATCTGCATTAGATCCGATCTCCACAGCAAAAGTGGAAGAGCTGATATACGAACTTAAAAGCAATTACACGATTGTTATAGTTACTCACAATCTTCAACAGGCTGCGAGGATAAGTGATAAGGCAGCATTTTTTTTAAGCGGAGAATTAATAGAGTACTCTTCAACAAAGAAAATGTTCACTAAGCCCGACGACGAAAGAACACAGAGATATGTTACCGGTAAATTCGGGTAAGTAGTATTGATTAAACATCTGAAGGCGTAGGGGCGATTCATGAATCGCCCGTCGTATAAATTTTATCGTACGGAAGTAACTTAAATATTAGGTTGTTTAAATTCATTCGATTTTTAGAGAGTAAGTACGGGCGATGACCCAAAGGGTACCCCGTGAATCGCCCTACAGTTTGATTTAAAAAGTACACACATTGCTTGTTTTTAATTTCGACAATATATAATTTAAATCTATGTATCAATATTTAGAAGAAGAGCTGGATCAGCTCAGGACACGGATCATTAAAATGGGAAGCCTGGTAGAGGAGCAAATAAATCTGTCATTCAAATCTTTGTATGAACAGAATCTTGAGCTTGCCGAAATGGTAATTGAAAAAGATGATACGGTAGATAAGTATGAGATAAAAATTGACAAGCAATGCCAGAGAATATTTGCTTTAACTCAGCCTGTTGCAATTGATCTTCGTCTTATAATGTCGGCCATGATGATAAATAACGATCTTGAAAGAATGGGAGATATTGCAGTGAATATTGCACAGAGAACAAAATTCTTCATGGGTCATCAGGATCTTCTTGAAAGGATCGGCCTGAAAAATATGACAGATCATGTTCAGGGAATTGTAAAAGGCAGTATCGATTCATTTGTGAATAATGATGCAGAAAAAGCCGGGGAAATAATTAAAATGGATAATTCTGTTGATAAAGAATACGAGGAGATATTTGATAAATTAATGGCAGAAATGTCAAATGACAAAAGCCTGATAAAGCCGGGCTCTCATGCTATTACCCTGCTTAGAAATATTGAACGTCTTGCAGACCATTGCACAAATGTGGCAGAAGATGTTATATTTCTTATAGATGCAAAAATTATGAAGCACAGAAAAGAGATCACAAAAGAAAACATTGCAGATATCGAATCTGAAAAAGATCCTGAAAGCTGATAATTTTAAATATTCGTTCCCAATCTTATGATTAGGAACGAATGTAAACTACTACCTTCCAAAATCATCATAATATTTTTCTGCATGTTGTTCATATCTTTTTAACAGATCAATATTTTTCTGTTCTACTTCTGTCAGATCCTTGCTTACATCAGTCGAAACCGGCATGTACCAGTCTACAAAGCTGTCAAAAACAAATCTTATTCTTCTGTTCTTAAAAGAATATCCATGACGCGCATATATTGAATTTCTTATTATCTCCAGATCTCCCTTATGCATATTTTCAACATCCGATTTTGTTAAAAGTTTTTTTGACGCATTAACTTTAATAACATCTTCAGTCAGTGATTCACCTTTCTCCCCAGCTGATTCAAATTTCTGAGCATTCTTATCATACAGGAATGTCCATGCTACTCCATCAGGCAGTTTCAGGTCTGCATTATATTTAAAATCCTGCTTGTTAAGAGCATATTCTCTTTCTGTTACATCGATATCTTTTTTAACTGATCTCCAGGTTCCTTTAATATCATTTGATCCCGGAAAAATAGTGAAAGTAAAATTACCATCGTATTTCTCATCTCCCGGCTCTGCTGCTTCTACAAGAATATTCTTATCTCTTATTGTTGCAGTACCTTTAAATGGTCTGTAATTCCCTGCAACGACACTGTGCCCTGATATCTCGTTTCCGGATATCTTATCAATGGAAATTGTTATTCTGTTCGAGAAAGAAATATCTTTGCTCTCATCATATTTAAGTGCTTTAAACTCTCCGGTATAATAGCCATAAACATTTTTATTAGGGTCATTTGCATCAGGACTTTTAGGAGCGTCTTTTGTAGATTCATTGGGAGTTACAGCTGCTGTCTCCTTGGTTTTTTCTGATCCCTTTGGAGTGGTTTTGTCTGCCTTACTGCATGATATAAATATAAATGCCAGAAAAAGATAAATTAAATTTTTCATGTTATTGTTTTTTAAATTGGATTCCTGAGTTGAAGAATCGGAATGAATAAATGGAATTTAAGTATAGCTTTGCTTTTTTAATTAGACTAAAACGATTTATAAGATATTCTGCTATTAATAAATTGGGTACCCAGCCAAGCCATGCAACAATCTGATAAGCATCCATCGGTCTTGCATGAAAAGCTGATATGATGATATACTTCCACAGACGAAGTGTAATAGCAGAAAGAGCCAAAGCAAAGCTCCTCATAATAAATGCTCTGTGTGAAGCAATATCTTTTTGCTTTATTTTTATTATAGCAGTAATTGTAAAATAAAACCAAAGAACCGCAAGCGTACAGAATGCAAGCTGTGATATCAATCCCCCGTTTGCGAATATTCCCATGTAAAATCCTGAGGGACTTGCAAAAAGAAGCACAACAGTTCCGTAAAGCCAACCGGCTCGTTTATGTATCTTCGGAAATTTTCTTCTTATCTTTGATGAGAATTGGGTGAATCCTGCAAGCAGAACAAAAATGGCAGTATAAACATGTGTAAAGAATGCAACCTTATATAGTGGAATATCTATCACATCCTGTTTTATCTTAAGAAATGCTACATCGGTATCATAAGGAATATACTGAAGAGTGATCTTCAGCATCAGTCCACAAAATAAAAGATAGAGTAAAAGAAAGAGAGATAGTTTTAATGCTTTCATGAATTAAATAAAATAACTGTACTGACAGGTCTCGACCTGTCAGTACAACAATACATCTTCATTAAGTGATTAAATTTAACTTATCGATTATAATATATCATATCAAGATATATTAATCATTCATTTTTCTGTTTTTTCTTTAATCTCAATGAAGATTTGACGATATTTATATAATATTAATTCCCAGATGGCGATAAGGAAATATTTATTTTTAAAACTCTTCTCTTTAATTCTCTTTGTAAGCATTTTTACAATTTCGCTGTTTCTTCCCGGGGAATTATATTCTCAGATCATTAAATCAGATTCACTTCATCCTCTTTTTATAGATTCGTTAAGAATTAAGGATACTCAATACTTATCTCTTAC
>JBBRMY010000050.1:0-15136 GCA_038230595.1 Ignavibacteria bacterium | reverse complement strand
GATAGTTACCAATGATAAGGTATCGACATATAAGCCTACAGGCAGTCCTACTTTGTCAGATAATAATAACACAAAGACAAAAGAGCCTGTAACAAATTATACAAAGCAAAAAAAGAATACTGAACCTATTGATGATGGTTACAATGGAACGAAGCAGAGCGGAAATGGAAATTATAATCCACCTGTAGAAACCAAAGGTCCAACAAATAATAACGGCTCAAAAGGAAACGATGGTTCAAAAGGAAATGATGGTTCGAAGGGAAATGATGGTTCAAAAGGAAACACCGGTACAAAAAATTCACCACCCACAAAAAAAGGTGGCGGCGATACTCCTAAAAAAGAAGAACCAAAGAAATAAGATCCAAAAGATAACGGTAGTAAATAAAAATAGAAATACTGTGTTCGCATTTCTCAGATAAAGGCACTGGATCCCCGATAGAAACATTCGGGGAAATAATTTGTAGAGACGCAGAATTGTGTATTTAAAAATGTAAGGACAGGTTGCGACCTGTCCCTACAAAAAATTTAACAAAAAAAAGGAGACCAATGGTCTCCTTTTTTTTCTCCCATCCCAAACCCATGATTGGGAACGGATTTTATGCGATGTTGTTCTTATTCCTTATCTAATATTTATTACTTCAATTAATGCCTGAACTGATCTGCTTCTGTTGAGCCATTCAATGCAGTTGTTGAAGACATACCTGAAGTAATAGTCATCTGCACTTCATCAAAATATCCGGTTCCGACAAATGACTGATGCTTGATAGCTTTAAAGCCGTGCTTTTCCATATTAAATTCTTTTTCCTGCATCTTTGTGAATGCAGTCATTCCCATGCTATTATATTCTTTCGCAAGTTCAAACATTCCTGAATTCAGTGAGTGGAATCCTGCAAGAGTTATGAACTGATATTTATATCCGTAATCTCCAAGCTTTTCCTGGAATTCTGCTATCTCATAATCATTTAAATGTTTTTTCCAGTTGAATGAAGGCGAGCAATTGTATGCAAGAAATTTTTCGGGAAACTTCTCATGGATGGCATCTGCGAATTCCTTTGCTTCTCCCATGTCAGGCTTTGAGGTTTCACACCAGATGACGTCTGCGTAAGGTGCATAAGACAAGCCTCTGTCAATCGCGCATTCAAGTCCTCCATGAATTTTATAGAAGCCTTCAAATGTTCTTTCTCCGTGAATGAATCTAAGATCTCTTTCATCTATATTATTTGTTAAAAGGTTTGCACTGTGAGCATCTGTTCTTGCTATTAAGACGGTCGGAACATTCAGAACGTCAGCTGCAAGTCTTGCAGAAACCAAAGTGTTTATAAATTCTCTTGTTGGTACTAAAACTTTTCCGCCTAAGTGTCCGCATTTCTTTGCAGAGCTTAGCTGATCTTCAAAGTGAACACCTGCAGCGCCAGACTCGATCATGTTTTTCATTAATTCAAAAACATTCAAAGGTCCTCCAAATCCTGCTTCTGCATCTGCTACAATAGGAGCGAACCAGTCAATATCATTCTTCCCTTCCATATGCGAGATCTGATCTGCACGCATGAAAGCATTATTAATTCTTTTTACAACTGCCGGTACGCTGTTAGCCGGATAAAGACTTTGATCCGGATATGTCTGACCTGCATTATTTGCATCGGCTGCAACTTGCCAGCCGCTTAGATAAATTGATTTCAATCCTGCCTGCACCTGC
The DNA here is from genome assembly GCA_038230595.1 of Ignavibacteria bacterium. GTDB lineage: Bacteria > Bacteroidota > Ignavibacteria > Tepidaquicellales > Tepidaquicellaceae > JBBRMY01. Next base: position 13,440 of record JBBRMY010000050.1, on the reverse strand, counting down.
TGTACTGCCTGGTTGCCAGTCAGGGCGCCAAGTGAGCGGATGAATTTTTCATTCGATAAAAGATCCCAAAGTTTTTCTGCTCCTCTTCTTGCAAGAGTGTGCTCGATCAATACAGAGCCTCGCAGCTTGTAAACATCTTCAGCAGTATATGGTCTTTCTATTCCATTCCATCTTTCATTGTTCAGCCATGTACTTAGAATTTCCGATATTGCTTCTGATCTTTCCATTAGATAAATGTTTTTTTTAAATTGAGCTGTAAGCTCTGAGTGTTAAGAACTCCTGAAAATTTTCTTCAACTGATAATTTATTGAAAAGCTCTGCAGCTTTTTCAAATTTTCCTTTTACAAAATTTTCTTCACCTGTCATCTTTTTTATTTTCCCCAATTCTTGTTCGACAAGTGTGTTATATAAATCTTCAGTTAATTGTCTTCCGTCATTCAGCTTAGCATTTTTGTGATGGATCCATTGCCAGACCTGCGCTCTTGAGATCTCAGCTGTTGCTGCATCTTCCATGAGATTATTGATGGGAACACAGCCGTTACCATTAAGCCAAGCGCCCAGATACTGAATTGAGACATTAATATTTGTTCGTATTCCATTTTCTGTGATCTCCCCTGCCGGTATCTCAAGCAAATCATGTGCCGAGATTAGGACATCTTCTCTTAAGTTGCATATTTGGTTAGCAGTTGGCATGTATTTATCGAATATTTCTTTCGTCATAGGAATAAGTCCCGGATGCGCCACCCAAGTCCCATCATGTCCATCTTTTACTTCTCTTTCTTTATCTACCCTTACCTTAGAAAGTGCTTCTTCATTCGCTTTTGCATCATTTTTGACCGGTATCTGAGCTGCCATTCCTCCCATTGCATGAATTCTTCTCTTATGACAGGTCTTAATGAGCAATAAAGAATAAGATCTGAGAAAATGGGAATTCATAGTTATTAAACTTCGTTCCGGTAAAATGAAACTATCATATTTGCGGAATTTTTTTATGAAGCTAAAGATGTAATCCCATCTTCCGCAGTTCAATCCGGCAGAATGTTCTTTAAGTTCGTAGAGTATTTCATCCATTTCGTATGCTGCAAGAATTGTTTCGATAAGAACAGTTGCTCTGATCGTTCCGCGTGGAATATTTAATTCGTCTTGTGACAAATTAAAAATATCATTCCACAATCTTGCTTCAAGATGGTTCTCTAATTTCGGAATATAAAAATAAGGACCGGAACTGATTGCTATTAATTTTTTTGCATTATGAAAAAAGTATAAGCCAAAATCAAAAATGGAAGCAGAGAAAGGTTCATCGTCAAATAAAATATTTTTTTCTTCAAGATGCCATCCGCGGGGTCGGACAAAAAGTACGGCAGTTTTTTCATTTAATTTATAAATTTTTCCATCAGGATTTGTAAAAGAAATAGTTTTATTGATCGCATCTTTCAGATTGATCTGCCCTTCAATTACATTGGAGAAAGTGGGAGAATTAGAGTCTTCAAAGTCAGCCATAAAAACATTTCCCCCTGAGTTAAGAGCATTTATTATCATCTTTCTGTCAACAGGTCCTGTGATCTCAACTCTTCTGTCTTTCAGATCATTTGGAATCGAAGCGCACTTCCAGTCACCATCGCGAATATTTTTTGTTTCCGGAAGAAAATCAGGCATCTTGCCGCCATCTATTTGCTTCTGAATTTCTTCTCTTCGCTTAAGCAATTCTTTTCTTTTGCTTCTAAAAGTAAGCTCAAGCTTTGAAATGAAATCCAAAGCATCTTCAGTCAAAATAGATCTGTAATTTTCAGGAATGGCTGTTTTAAAAGTAATTCTGCTCATAATTTTTTGTAAAAGAAATTAGTTTTACAGCTAAAATTATTACATGAAAATAATCTTTTAAAAATAATTTTCCTTTGTGATGTTTTGGTTCCATAAACGTAAAATAATTGTTATATGGATAGTGATAAGCAGTTCTTATGCCGAAGTGTATTTTTGCAGAAAAAGGGAATAAAAAAAACCTGACAAGATTAAATCCTGTCAGGTTTATATTATAAATTATTTTACTTCTACTTATTTCGTCGCCAGATAAGAATAAGTTCCGTCGCCGTTGATCTGAAGAGTTACTAGCTTACAAGCGTCAATTCCTGTGAAAGTAACATGTCCGCCTACAGCGTCTGTAATTTTCATATCGAACATGCATGTAGTACCATAATCAGCAGGAATAGTTACTGTGATTGTTGAACCATTTGCAAAAATTGCCTGTGGAAGAATATCATTTCCCCAGTTATTTGTTTCTGCAGGTGTTACGAATACATCTACAAGATCAACACCAGTGTTGTTTACAACATCATAAGTTAAAGCTTGAGCGTTAGAATTGGTTGCGGAAAAGAATGACATTCCGGCAATAACAACAAGGAGGAATACTAGCTTTTTCATTTCAGTTTGTTTGGTTTAAAAAAAATTGTTTGATTGGATTATTATAAGGAAATAATTCTAAACATTAAATTCAATTTTAGAACAAAAGTTCCAAAGTTTCTTTTTTTCGAAGAAAATAATCTTTTAGAATTGAATGTAAAACGAAATTAATGTAGTTTCAAAGACTTTTCCGAGTTGTATGGGTTGGTAGCTCAGTTGGTAGAGCAACGGCCTGAAAAGCCGTGTGTCGCCGGTTCAATTCCGGCCCAAACCACAAAAAAGAGGATCTTTCGATCCTCTTTTTTTTATAGTAATTTTGAAATTCTCACTTAGCTTCTAGTTTTTTCAGCATATTGGCAGCATTTTCATTTTTGGGATCAAGCTCCAGTACTTTTTTATAATTTTTGATCGCCATTTCTTTGTCACCATTATTCATGTAAGATTCCCCTAAACTGTCATAAACATTTGGTGACTCCGGGAACATTTCAACATTCAGCTTAAAGACTTCGATAGCATCTGAAACTTTACCAGACTGAAGCAATGCGTATCCGAAATTATTCAGTTCACCCTCTCTGAATTCATACATATCTTTATTTTTTGCAAGTTCTTTGAACTCTGAAACTGCAGATGCCACGTCTTTAGATTTACTGGATGACATTAAAATTTCTGACAACGATCTTTTTGGCATTTTATACGGTATATCATAAATTATTTTTGCTACATCTTGAGATAACTGCTCTGATTGCCCTGCTCCAAAATTTGATAATGCAATTATTACAAGATCATCTTCAGGCACTCTTGCTATATTTGAAACAAAACCGAAAATTCCTCCGCTGTGTGATATGAGTTTTTTTTCTTTTCCATTTACCGGGAAATTTTTAACATCCCATCCATATGCATAATTTCTCAGAAAAGGGGTAAACATCATATCTTTTGTTTTATTTGTAATTAACTTTTCAGTATATAATGATCTGTCCCATTTATACAGATCCTGAACAGTTGAATACATTGCTCCGGCTGCAAATGGAATTGTCATATCTATCGGTCTGGAACGCTTAAGGCCATCCTGAGACTTGTCGTATCCAAGTGCCCTGTTCGGCATTGTCTTGGTCAGGTCTTCATATCCTGTATCATACATTCCAAGCGGTTTCAGGATCTCTTCATTAAGAACGTCCTTATACTGTTTCCCTGTAATCTCTTCAATAATTGCTCCGAGAATAATGTACCCTGAATTACTATAGTTGAATTTTGTTCCGGGTTCAAATTCGAGATCTTTGCTGCAATAGTTTACTATAAGATCTTTTGGTGTGATCGGCTTAGTAACTTCACTCTGCATAAAATTTCTATCATCTGTATAATTCGGAATCCCTGAAGTATGTGTTAAAAGATTATGAATAGTTATTTTGTCACCATTATCTTTTCTGTAATAAGGCAGGTAATCAGATAATTTGCCGGTCATATCTATCGTTCCTCTTTCATAAAGTCTCATTATGATCATAGATGTAAATTGTTTTGTGATCGAGCCGATCTCAAATCTTGTATCAGGCTTATTCGTCAGACGCTTTTCAAAGTCATACATTCCATATCCTTTTTCAAGAATAATTTTATCTTTCTCTGCCACAAGGACAGAACCATTAAATTTTCCATACTCGACATACTTACTTATTAGCTCATCCATTTTTTGAGCTTTCTCTTCAGTTATAAGCTGAGCAAATATCCTTGCTGTAAAAAGAAAGCAAAACACAACTGTCAGGATATAAATACTTTTTTTCATTTAAGAATAATTTAATAATTAAGAAAAAATAATGGAGGGGAGATTGAGCACATTATATTTTGAGACTTATAGAGCACTCAAAAGGTTTCAGGAATATAGCTATTCAAAATTTAGCTTTTTCACCATTTCATAGACTGCAATCCCATAGGCAACAGATACATTCAATGACTGTTTAATTCCAAGCATTGGAAGCTCAAAGGAAAGGTCTGCAATATCTATAACTTCTTTTGAAACACCATTTATCTCATTGCCTATCACGAGACATATAGGGAAATCATTTGTCTGAACATTCCAGAAATAATTTTTTTTATCTGTAAGTTCCAGAACTGCAATCTTAATATTTTTTTCTTTTAATTCTAAGACTGCATCTATTGCATTTTTTCTGTATTCCCATGGAACACTTAGAGTTGAGCCTAAAGCAACTTTCTCAATTTCTTTTCTTGGCGGAGTTGGAGTATATCCGGTCAAATATAATTTTTCAATGAAAGCTCCGTCAGATGTTCTGAATATAGAACCGACGTTAAAGATACTCCTTATACTATCACAGACAACATAGATAGGATTTCTTTTATGTTCAGTTAATTCAGGAAGCTTTTTACGTTCCTGTGATATTTCTTCGTGTGAAAGCTTTTTCAAGTTTTATTTTTATTGATACCGAATTCATTTGCAAGAAGCTCATAAGACCTTAACCTATCCTGCTGATGCTCTGTAATTGTTACAATAGTTAATTCATGCGCTGCGATCTTTTTTACAAAGTCAGTCAGCTTGTCTTTTACTTCATTACTTTTACCTATGAAAACTGAATTGCGGCGATAGTTTATCAGGAATTGTTCTTCAATACTGAATTTATGATTTACTGCTGTTTCATAGGTGGGAAATTTTATGTTTTTATTCAGTAGGAAAGTTTGAGCTAGCCAGTATTCAGAAGACTTTGCAAGCTTATCAGCTTCATTTTGTGAATCAGCAGCAAGACATACAACTGCTATATTAACATACGGCTCTTTTAAATATTTTGATGGCTGGAAATTTGTATAATATGCCTGTAATGCCATTTGTCTGTGCTCATCATTTATAAAGCTGCCAAAGCAATAACGCAAACCTTTCTTAGCTGCGTATAAAGCACTGTCAGGGCTTGTTCCTAAAATCCATAATTCCGGGTTGCGCTCAATCTGAGGATTTGATTTGGCAATTCCTTTATCATCAAAAAAATTCATTAGCTCATCTGTTTTCTCAAACCCTCCAAGATCACTTTTTAATGCTGTAATAATGGATTTATCTCCTCCGGGGGCTCTTCCTATTCCGAGGTCAATCCTTCCGGGATATAATGCTTCAAGTGTTCTGAACTGTTCGGCAATTTTAAAAGGCGCATAATGAGATATCAAAACCCCGCCCGAACCGCATTTTAAGTTTTTGGTTTCACTGCATAATTTCCCTATTAAAATTTCAGGAGCTGTTCCGGCAAATGAGTTTGAACTATGATGCTCAGCTACCCAATATCTTTTATATCCCCATTCATCTGCTTTCTTAGCAAGCTCAATTGTATTATTCAGGGCATCTGTAAAGGTTGATCCTTCAACTACAGGCGACTGATCTAATATATTTAATATCATCATTAAATTAATTCATTTATAATAAAGATAATGTACAAGTATAGAAATGAAATTTGAATTAATGATGTATATTTCCTTTTTACTTTAAAACTCGCTTAATTTAATTTATTTTGATTAAAATATTGTTAAAATTGTTATTAGACGAGAAGACATTACTAAAAAGATTTAAGGATATCAAATTAATAGTTTCCGATGTTGACGGTACATTGCTTAACAATGAAAATGTAATGACACCATTAACTTCCGGGATCATTAAAAAGCTTAAGTCTAAAGGCATTCAATTTACGCTTGCTACTCAGAGGGTATATTCTTCACTCGAAGAAATTATTTCAGAGCTTCAGATCGACATTCCGGTGATCTCCCTTAACGGAGCTTATGTAAGCTCAATCGGGTCAGAGGTTATAAACCGTTCTCTTATCAAGCCAGGTCATGTTAAAAAAGCAATTGATCTTTCAGATAAATCTTTTGCTAGAATTGCTCTTTGCTCCGATAAAGTTATAGTATATACAGAGAATAATTCTTTTATGCGGGATTTCATACAGAGGATCGGTACGACTTATTCTCTGGTTGATTCATATGATGAATATATTGATAAAACTCTTGAGATAATCCTGATGGGGAACGAAAAAAAAGATATCAAGTTTATATCATCGAAAATGAAATTCCCTTACACTATAGGACTTAAGGTAAAATATTTCAGATCATATAGTGACAGAGGTATTTACAATCTTGAAATTTTAAAAAAAGGCATCAGTAAAAAAACCGGATTAAAGCATGTTGCAAAGCATCTTGGGTTAAAGAAAAATCAGATCATGGTTATGGGTGACTGGTATAATGATAAGGATCTTTTTGAATTTGGAGGATTGAACATTGCCTTAAAAAATGCTGTCGCCTCCCTGAAAGAAAAAGCGAATTACATCACTGAAAGAACAAACGATGAAGAAGGGGTTGCTCATTTTCTTCAAAAGGTTTACGATAATATTTAATGCTTTCAGACTCTGCAGATTACGATATAATTGCTTCTTATTATGATGATGTATTAGGTACTGATCCTAACAAAGGCATATTAAAAAAACATCTTCAAAAAAATTACAAAAAAAATTCATCAGTTCTTGATCTCGGATGCGGTACCGGTACTGTTCTTAAATCTCTAAGCTCATATTTCAAAACAGAAGGTTTAGATGTTTCGGGCAAAATGCTTGAAATGGCTAAAAAGAAACTTCCGCATGCTAAGTTTTACAGGCAGGATATTACAAGGTTTACAACTGCAAAGAAATATGATATAGTACTGTGCCTGTATGATACCATCAATCATATTAAAGGAATAAAAAACTGGAAAAACATATTTAGAAATGTTTGTTCTCATCTAAATGAAAAGGGTACTTTTATTTTTGATATCAATACTATTTCAAAACTTAAGTTTTTAAGTGAAGAGCCCCCATTTGTAATAAATTTTAAAAAAAACTATTTGATAATGGATGTTTCAAAGTCAGGCAGAAATTACACATGGAGCATGAAAGTATTTCAGCACATTAAGAATAATAGATTCAAATTAACTGAGAATAAGATCGAAGAATACTCATTTGAAGCCTCAAAGATTAAAATGGAATTACTAAAATATTTTTCATCCGTTAAGGTTCTGAACAGTGAATTCAATCCTGCCGGGAAAGATCCCTTCAGGCTTTATTTTATTTGTAATTAATATTACACGATATGAAAAAAATTGTTGAATGCGTTCCTAATATTTCAGAAGGGCGAGATGAAAATATAATTAATAAATGCGCTGATGCTGTCAGAACAGTAGACGGCGTTACTCTCCTTGATGTTGATCCTGGAAAATCAACGAACAGAACAGTATTTACTTTTGTCGGAGAGCCGGATAAAGTTGTTGAAGCTGCTTTCCGTTTCACTAAAACTGCATCTGAGCTTATTGATATGTCAAAGCATTCTGGTGAGCATCCGAGAATGGGTGCAGTTGATGTTGTTCCGTTTGTTCCTGTTTCAAATGTTACAACTGAAGAGTGCGTTGAATGTGCTAAGCAGTATGGGAAAAAGGTCGGAGAAGAACTTGGAATTCCAATCTATCTTTATGAAGAGGCTTCAACTAATCCTGATAGAAAAATGCTTAAGCAGATCAGAGCAGGAGAATATGAAGGATTTCGTGAAAAAATATATAAGCCCGAATGGAAACCGGATTTTGGTCCGCAAAAATTTAATGAAAGATCAGGAGCAACTGTAACAGGTTCAAGATTTTTTCTTGTGGCTTACAACATAAATATACTGGGAACAAAAGAGCAGGCACACCGAATTGCGCTTAATATTCGTGAACAAGGAAGAAGCGATAAAGAACCGGGAAGACTGAAAGCTGTTAAAGGTATTGGCTGGTTTGTTGAAGAATATGGATTAGCTCAGATCTCAATGAATCTCGATAATTATAAAATTACTCCCCCTCACATTGCATATGAAGAAGCAGTTAAAGATGCAAAAGAAATGAATGTTGCTGTTTGCGGAAGTGAACTTGTGGGGTTAATCCCTCTTGAAGCAATGCTTATGGCTGCAGAATATTATATTCAGAAAGAAGATCTTTTTATCCTTAATGAAAAGCAAAAAATAAAATTAGTAGTTGAAAGGCTTGGACTCTCTTCGATCAGTCCGTTTATTCCTGAAAAAAGAATTATAGAATATATGATCGGAGAAAAAAGATCTGAGCCATTGGCGTCACTAACTGTGAGAAATTTTGTTGAGCTAGTCGGAGCAAGAACTTCAGCCCCCGGAGGGGGAAGCGTTTCTGCTTTATCAGCATCACTTGGTGCAGCTTTAGGAACTATGGTAGGCTGGATGACATTTGGAAATAAAAAGTTTGAACACCTGGATAAAACGATGCGTTCACTTATTGCTCCTTTAAATTCAATTATGCTTGAACTTATTCCTATGATTGATGCTGATACAGATGCATTCAATGATTATATGATCGCTATGAAATTACCTAAGAAAACTGATGCTGAAAAGAATCTCAGAAACGAAAAAATGCAGGAAGGACTTAAGAAAGCTATAACTGTTCCATTGAATGTAATGAAGACTGCAGACAAGTGCTGGAATTATTTGATGGATGTAGCTAAACATGGAAATATTGCTTCGAAAAGTGATCTTGAAGTAGGTGCTAAATGCATCGAGACAGGAATTTGGGGAGCTATGAAAAATGTGGAAATAAATCTGAAGCAAATTGATGATAAAAAATATTATAAAGAGGTATCGCAGGAAGCTGATACTTTAATGAAAAGAGCTTCGGAAATGTGTACTAAAGTAATTAAGGAGATCAATTCCAGAGAATAGTAACAAACTTAGAATGTTTAATGTGGATAGGTAAATTTACTTGTTAGTTCGGGTAAATTTACCTATTTTTATGTTAAGTAAAACTGAATATGAAAGTAAAAGAAAGTATAAGTCCATATGTCAGCCACTTAATTCCGGGGCAAATAAATCAAAGTGAAATACTGGGTATACTGCAAACAAAAAAAATAGATCACAAATATTTATCGGAGTTAAAAAAACTGACGAACTTTAATGATGAAAATATTTCCGAGCTGCTTGATATAACAGTTAAAACATACAGGTCTTACAGAAAGCCAAATACCGAATATAAGGATAGCATGAAAGAAAGAATTCTAATGCTGTCATCATTATTTAAGCATGGAACTGAAGTATTCGGAACTCCTGAAAACTTCAATGAATGGCTGAACTCTGAAAATTTCTTTTTCGGAAGAAAAAAACCCGTCAATATGCTTAACACTGTAACAGGAATTAAATTTCTGGATGACAGGCTCACAGGAATGGAATACGGGGATAACGTTTAAGTATGGAAGTTTTCAGGATCACTACTGAAAAGCATTCTAAAGATCTGTCTGCTTCAGGAATAGCCAACAGATGGAATCTGGATTCTGAGTTTGTACTGTATAGCTCCGGTTCAAGATCTTTAGCAGCTTTAGAAATGGTTGTGAACAGAAAAAATATACTTTCTAATTTTATTTATAAAATAATGGTCATTTCAATTCCTGATGAAGATGATAATTTTATTCAGTTTAAGACAAAGGAACTTTCGGAAAACTGGAGAAGCTTTGAAGGTTTTACTCAATTACAGGGAATGGGAAGTGAATGGTACAGGAAATCTGAAGACCTGATCCTGAAAGTACCATCTGCAGTTATTCCTCAGGAGTTTAATTATGTTATAAATACAGTTCACAAAGATTTTAAGAAAAAGGTAAAGCTAGTAAGAGCAGAAGATTATTTCTGGGATAAAAGATTGCTGTAAATAAAAAACCTGACAAGTGTTCCTGTCAGGTTTTTTATTTATAACTTAGAATTGTTAAAATATTTTATTCAAACGGCTTAAAGCCGGCGAACATATCAGTGGATTCTTTTAGCTCTGCAAGCTGTACAAATTCACAGCAAGCAGAATATCTATCCCACATTTTTTTTACTTCTTCATTAGTATGAGCAGCTGCTATAGAATCTGCTGACTTCCATTCAAACACTTCAATGACAGTACCATCTGAAGCTTTCATAACGATAGGAGTCCGATCGGTTACCAATCCTTCTTTTTTTAGGATCGGATAATGCTCTCTTGTAAGCTGATCAAGATCTTCAACCTTCTCAGGTTTTGGTCTGTACCCAACTATTACAACAACCGGTTCGCTTCCCGTCTGACCTTCTTTCATAAAAAATATTAGAAGAATTTATTAATATCTCTTTTTCTTGGTGCTATCAAATTTACTAAAGCTCTTTTTAAAATTACCTGAGACTCCTGAGCTGGATCTTTTGAATCCGGGCTTTGCAGGAGGCTTTCCTGTTGATCTAGGTCTTTCGCCATCAGAAGTATATGAGCTTATGAATTTATTAACATCATCGGTTCCAAAATCCTTTTTTACAAAATCTTTTTTGTAATCAGGCTTTGAATCGGATGAAGAGTAACTTCTTTTCTTGTCCCCGCCTTCAAATTTTCTTCCACCTCTGTCTCCACCGCTGCTGCGACCACCACGATCACCACCACTGCTTCTTCCGCCTCTGTCTCCACCACGGCCACCTCTGTCACCGCCTCTGCTGCCACGGTCTCTATCACGTCCGCCTCTATCTCTATCCCTGTCTCTTGATGAAGAGTCTGAAGGAGGAGGAGATGTTGCTCTTTCGTTGTCATACACTATTTTAAGCAATGCTGCTGAAAGCTCAGACAAAGTCACATCATCATTTACCATTTCTTCGATCATCTTAATATACTTACCAAGCTGCTCTGATTTTATTTCCTTTTGAATCCTGTCAGAGAACTTATTTGATTTTGCAGTTTCAACATCTGATTCAGTTGGGATCTCCATTCTTACTATTTTAGCGTTTGTGTATTTTTTTATATCTCTTAGCTTATAAATTTCTTTAGCCGTTACAAAACTGTATGAACAGCCTTTTTTTCCTGCTCTGCCGGTTCTGCCAATTCTGTGCACATAATATTCTTCATCCTGCGCAAAATCGTAATTGAAAACTGCATCAATATCATTAACGTCCAAACCTCTTGCAGCTACATCTGTTGCAACAAGAATATCAAGCTTTTGATTTCTGAACTTATTCATAACCTTATCTCTTTGCTGCTGCCTCATATCACCATGAAGAGCATCAGCAGTATATCCGCGGGCGCTGAGATGCTCTACAAGATCATCAACTCCTCTTTTTGTATTACAGAAAACCAATGATAGTTTGTATTGATGTATATCAAGAAGCGAGCTTAAAAGGTTTAATTTATCCTTCTCTCTTATTTCATAGTAGAATTGCTCAATTCCCGGAACTGTAAGATCTTTGTGAACAATTTTTACTTCCACCGGATCAACCAGATATTTCTTGGTTAGCTTCATTATAGGCGGAGGCATTGTGGCAGAGAAAAGAACAGTCTGATGCTTTTCTTTTATATTAGATAAGATCTTTTCAATAGCATCCTTAAATCCCATGTTAAGCATTTCATCTGCTTCATCAAGGATCACGGTTTTTACTTCTGAAATTTTAAGTGTACCTCTGTCGAGGTGGTCCTGAATTCTACCTGGTGTTCCGCAGATAATGCTTGCACCTGCTTTGAGAGAATTGATCTGTCGGTCGATAGATTGGCCGCCATAAATGGAAAGAATTTTAATTTCCTTTCTGTATTTTGCATAATGAACAAGATCTTCAGTAACCTGAATTGCAAGTTCACGGGTTGGGCACATTATTAAAGCCTGTGGCAGCTTTGAAGCTGTCGTTATTTTTTCGATAAGCGGTATTCCAAATGATGCAGTTTTTCCTGTACCGGTCTGAGCCTGCCCTAAAACATCTCTTCCTTCCATTAATACGGGTATCGATAGTGCCTGAATTGGTGTTGGCTGTTCAAAGCCGAGGTCTGCTATTGCTTTCATAACAGGGGCGGAAAGGTTCAGATCACTGAACAAAACCGTCTCTTTTTCTATTATATTATCCATAACTTAAAGATACTCATTCTATACCTAACAAAACCTGCATAAAGATTTGACAAAACATATAACAGACCTTTTAATTTGTAAGTATTTTACTTAATTGGTATTTTAAAAATGTCACTATTATAATAATATGAGTCCTGAATGATGAATATTGCTTTAAAAAACGCATTTAAGAAGCCATGGATAAGAAATATTGGAAAAGTTGCTTTTTTGATCTTTCTTATAAAAGGAATATTATGGTTAATTGTGCTTGCCGGAACAATGTGGGGATTATTGGGATGAATGGAATCAGATCAAAGTAAAATAATCTTCTCTACCGATAAAATGATGACGAATCATATTTGCTCTGACAAGATTTATCAGAGTCCTGCTTGCTCTTCTTTCTGAAATATTAACCAGCTTTTTAAAACCTTTAACAGTAATTCTGTCATTCAATTCCAGAAAAGTGAATAAAGCTTTTTCAATATCTCCGATATACAAGGTTAACGGAAGATCTTCGTTTACAGAATTTCTAAGTATTTTTATTGTTTCTTTTGAGGCAAGGATGCTCTGATCTTTATGTCTTATATATGCCCGTGGATCTTCATTTTCAACCTGAAGAAAGTGAGGCTTTAGCGGACTTTCCGGAATATCAATTATCAACAGGTCTTTATTTTTAATACAGACAATATCGACTGTAAAATCAATTTCAGGTTCACAATAAAATTTTGCTGCAGTGTTTACAAGTTCAACCTCACCCTTTTCGCTTTCAACTCCAACAAGGGTTTTATCATCATCAACTCCAAAAATAATTTTGCCTCCACTTGAATTTGCGAAAGCTATCATTTCCTTTGCAATTTTTTCAGGAGTAGAAAATTTCCTTTTAAATTCTATATGTAAATTTTCACCTTCTTCGATCAGCTTGTATAACTCTATCAGATACATATTTTCAGTTCAGTTTCATATCAATACTGCTAACATCATAACAATTCTCAGGAAGGAATAATTCTGTTTAAATATTTATTTTCTATTTTCAGTTTCAAGATAATCATTGAGGATAATGCGGGCAGATTCACTGTCGATGGTGGATTTATTTCTTCTGTTCTTTTTGCTCATTCCCGATTCAAGAATATTATCGAGAGCGATCTTACTGGTAAATCTTTCATCTAAAAAAATAATTTCAATATCTTCCTTT
>JBBRMY010000049.1:0-15306 GCA_038230595.1 Ignavibacteria bacterium | reverse complement strand
TAGCATTTAAATTTAAAAATAATATTAGCTCCGTAGGAGCGAACTGTTTGTAACATTCAAAATAAAAATTGATATTAGCTCCGTAGGAGCGAACTGTTTGTAGCATTTTGTAAGTAGTGACAATAAATTCTACTCTCTTTACCAAACTCTGTTTGGTAATGCAATTGAAAGTCGAAACTCCGTTTCGACAGCGAAACGGAGTTTCGCTAACAGATTCCGTCCCAAACAGAGTTTGGGGCGTAGGTAAAAACTTTTTAAACTTAAACCAAATCATTCCCTATGCCTAAATCATTTCATGAGCTTTGCGCTGATGTAAAAAAGAATATTAAAGAATTATCTATTGATGATGTGAAAAGCATGACTGCATCCGGTGAGAAATTCAAGCTTATCGATACAAGAGAAGAAAGTGAATTTGCTGCAGGAAGGATCAAGAACGCAATTCATCTCGGCAAAGGAATTATTGAAAGAGATATTGAAAAAGTTGCAGAAGGTTACGATGACAAGCTTGTTCTTTATTGCGGAGGAGGATTCAGAAGTGCTCTTGCAGCTGATAATCTTCAGAAAATGGGATATACAAATGTATTTTCAATGGATGGCGGATGGAGAGGTTGGAATGAGAGTAAAGGTGAAATTGAAAACTAAAGGTTTTTAGAAACTTATTAGCTTTTTTTGCTTTTAATATATAGAAGCAGCTTAGTTCTTTTCCTTAATTTCTTCTTTGCTTTCTGTTTTAGTTACATCTTCATCGCTTGATGCATGTAATTGATGTAAAAACCTATGAAGAACAGGCGAAACTAATACTGCAAACGTTGACAAAAAAGTAATTCCGCTGAATAATGCATAACATCCGGCAAATATTTTTGCAGCTTTTGTCTGCAGTAGATCGACCGGACCCATACCTCCGAGGATCATTGAAGCATTGAGAAAAGAATCTACATAATTCAAGCCGCCAAGGATATGATAACCCATTATTCCTATTGCAAGTGAAACAAGTAATATAGCGGCGGCATAATATAAATTAGTTCTAAGTCTTTTATAAAATAATTTTTTCGCCAGTAATGGTTCTGAAGCTTTCTCAAACACAGGTAATTATTTATTTAATTTAAACTAAATGTTATGAAATTAATTTTAAAGAACAAAAAGTATTCAAGAGTTATCAATACATGCTTAATGCTTTGCATAGCTGTGGTCTTATCCGTATCAAGTTATAGCTGTTCAGTTCTTAACACTCTTAGTGATATTCAAAGACTTCAGTTTAAGCTTGGACAGGTAAACGGTTTTCAGCTTGCAGGTGTACAGCTTTCTAACTTAACCAGCTTTAATAATATAGGGGCTTTAGATATTGTAAGACTGACAAGTGCATTTGCCGGAGGCTCACTCCCTGCGGGATTTACGCTGAATGTTCTTGCAAGAAATCCGGCAGGAACCAACGGACAGACATCGCAAAATAGTTCCAGCACAATTCAAAGATTCGCATGGAAGCTTTTAATAAATAATGCCGAAACAGTTTCCGGTGCCATCAATCAACAAATAGTTGTTCCGGGTATGGGAAACCAAACAACAATTCCGGTAACAGTTAATGTAGACCTTATGCAGTTTTTCAGAAATCAGGGCTTGCAAAATCTTGTTAACCTGGCTTTAAACCTTGGCGGAGCAAACAGAACTACATCAAACCTCAAGATGGTTGCAGATGTAGATGTTAACGTTTTAGGTGTAACAGTTCCACTAAATAATTTAACAATTGTTGACACTGATTTTCATTAAAAATTAATGACAAAGCAAATTAAAGTATTTCTTACAGGAGCAATAATTATTTTTCTTATTGCTCCTTCTGTTTTTTCACAAACTATAAGCCGGATAGACTTTCATTATTTTTCGGGAGTGACTACACCTGAAGGATATTCTTACGATATGAAAATTGTAAGTAATGGCAGCACTGAATTAAATTTTAATGTGAAAAGTCTTTCTGATACCGGAAGTACTATCGGCAGTAAAGTTAGTAGTTTCAGATATAATTATATAATAACAAGTGAGGATTGGAAATATCTGACAGACTTTCTAAACAATTCTGCTTTGCTGGAATTTCCCGGACTTGATTCAACTAATAACGAAGTAAATTATGGTTCGCAGTTATTCAGATCAAAGATATGGTTCAATAATAATGATTACTATAAAATTCCGGAACCTGTACTCTCAAAATTTTCTGATGTGATGAGTCCGTTTTATTCAAAGATGAAATCACTTATTCCTGAAAATATTGCTGTAGACTTTTTTCAAAAGAAAAGAGATTTTTATAAAGCCCAAAAAGAAAATTAAGCTTCTGCTTTACCGTGAGTGTATTTTTTATTTGTTCTGTTAAGAAAATCCACAATGATAGGATCCTTTGAATCAAAAAGTTCTTGAGGTGTTCCGTAAAAATAAGTTTTCCCTTCGTGCACCATAGCAACATTATCTGCAACTTCATACACGCTGAAAATATCATGTGTTACAACAACAGAAGTAACTTTTAGCTTTTTGGCAAGATCATTTATTAATTCATCTATTTGATCGCTCATAACAGGATCAAGACCGGTAGTCGGCTCATCATAAAGAATATATTCAGGATCAGTTGCGAGTGATCTTGCGAGCGAGACTCTTTTTTTCATTCCACCTGAAAGATCAGAAGGCTTCATATCTTTTGTGTTCGGAAGTCCGACAAGCTCAAGATTTTTATGAACAATTTTTGCGATCTCATCATCAGGAAGTCTGTCATTTTCTTTTAAACCAAGTCCTACATTTTCTTCCACAGTCATGGAATCAAAAAGTGCAGCGCCCTGAAAAAGGAAACCAATCTTCTTTCGTGCAGCATACAGTTCTTTTTCATTCATTTTTGAAAGATCTTTCCCTTCAATAAGGATCTGACCGCTGTCAGGTTTTAGTAAGCCGATTATATGTTTTAGCAAAACTGATTTACCGCATCCGCTTCTTCCTATGATAACTAAAGTTTTCTCTTTTTCAATTGTCAGGTTTAACCCTTTAAGGATCTCTTTATCGCCAAAACTTTTTCTAAGTTCTTTTATTTCTATCATTAATAATTAATTTAGTCGGAATAAAATTAGAGGTCTTGGATAAGAGATGAAACTCATTTAGAACTGATAGAACTATTTAAAGGAATCTTCAAAACTTTTTCCGGAATTCATATCAGCTTCGAATTTTTTTAATGCAGAAGATTTACCGTATTTTATCAGCCAATTCATTACTTTCATTTCTGAAGTTATATAATAGATATCATATTTATCTTTAAAGCCATAATATTTCTCATTAAAAGAAAAATCATCCAGTGATATATTTATTTTTCCATTAAGCGTTGCTGCATTATATTTTGAATTTATTATCTCTTCATTAATTTCATTTTCTGTTGATAATACAGCCAGTCCTTCATGGAACCATTCAGGTATTTTATAATTATTTACAAATCCTGTACGGGAATAAAGCTCAGCATGGGTTATTTCATGAGCGATAATATTTTCATTAATGCCTTCAGGTGAGATTACAATATAAGATCCGATTGGATTCACTCTTGTCAAAGCCTCAGACTTATATTCTCCGAATGCATTAAATTCTTTTTCGGTACTGCAGATTATGAATACAGGATCGGAGTTAAGACTGCCCCAGAATTTAGCAGAGATCTTTTTCGAATCAGATATTTTTCTAAGAATATCATTTGTAGCTTGCTCATTAAGTGTTGGTGAAGTATAAATATTTCCCGCCGGATTTTTCATACCCATATACTTTACAAGCATGCAGTTCGATGTATTTGTATAAAAGAAATAGAAGTGGAATGGAAGATTTAGAAAAATGATAAGCAGAGTAAGCTTTTTCATAAGTGTTTTAAGTAGAGGGGTAGTAAAATATGATGATTTTCAGGATAAAATGCAGGGGAAATGAGAAGTATTCATTGATAACGGGATCCCCGATAAAAGCATTCGGGGAAGACAATATTTCCCTATCCCTCGATACGAAGTGTTGTGTCGTAACATATAATTATCTTTACATTTAATTTTCATTCTAAATAAAGTATTTTTGAATAATTGAAAAATCCCAACACAAAATCACTTTCACAAATGCCAATTGGAGTTTTTGACTCCGGTATTGGCGGTCTTACTGTTGCAAGATCATTATTTGAGCAGCTTCCATCTGAAAATATTATTTACCTCGGAGATACGGCAAGAGTCCCTTATGGTACTAAATCCAGAGAAACAATAATTCTGTACTCCATAGAGTGCTTAAAATTCCTTTTAGAAAAAAAGGTGAAATTGGTAGTAGTTGCATGTAATACTTCATCTGCATTTGCTTTATCATTCCTTCAGAAGATCACAAAAATTCCTGTTATAGGAGTTATAATTCCGGGAGCAGAATCATCCGTCAAAGTTTCTAAGAATAATAAGATAGGTGTTATAGGTACTCCTGCAACTATCAGGAGTGAAGCATACAAGAATGAGATCCTGAAAAAAAATAAAAAAGCAAAAGTTTTTTCAAGATCATGTACTTTATTTGTTCAGCTTGCAGAAGACGGCTGGACAGACAATAAGATAGCTAAGCTTGTTGCCGAAGAATATTTAAATGAATTTAATAAGTCCGGAATTGATACTCTGATACTTGGATGCACTCACTACCCTATTCTGAAAAATACGATAAAAAAAGTACTGGGAAAGAAAATAACTTTAGTTGATTCAGGTGAAGAGACTGCAAAAAAAGTAAAGGATATTTTAATTAAGGAAGCTATACTCAATCCTTCCAAGAAGTCCGGCAAGCATGAATTTTATGCAACAGATTTCCCGCTGAAGTTCAAAGAAATTAGCGAAAGATTTCTCGGTAAAAAAATAACCAACGTTAAAAAGATCAAGCTGGGATAGTTCTTATTTTTTTCACGCAAAGCTCGCAAAGGCGCAAAGCCTTATTGTTTTAAGAATCAGAATTGAGAAATTAACTGTAATATGACTAAAGACGAAGTACTGGAGATATTTAAAAAAGCTGATGCATATCTTGAAGGACATTTTGTTCTGACCTCCGGATATCATTCTCCTAATTATTTTCAGAAGAATAAAGTTTTTCAGTATCCGGAATTCACAGAAAAGCTTGCAAAGTCAATTGCAGATGATTTTAAGGATGAAAATATAAGCGTTGTTTGCTCGCCTGCAGTTGGCGCAATAATTCTCGGTTATGAAACTGCAAGACAGCTCGGAGTCAGATTTGTTTTTCTTGAAAGGGAAAATGGAGTTTTTAATCTTCGCCGAGGTTTTGAATTAAAAGAAAACGAAAATGTACTTATTGTGGAAGATATTATTACAACCGGCGGAAGTGTACATGAAGTTATTGACTGTTTAAAGAAATATGCTGTGAAAATATTCGGACTTGGATGCGTTATTGATAGGAGCGAAGGAAATGCAAAGTTCGATATTCCTATGAAAGCACTGGCGACAGTTGATGTAGGGAAGTTTAAATCTGATGAAGTTCCGGATTGGCTTGAGAAAATCCCGGTTTCAAAACCCGGCAGTAAATATATTAAAAAATAAAATAATGTTCAGAAATCTTCAGGACCTGGTTTTTAATCTTGGCAGAATAAAGCTGGAAGTTCTTATTGCTGCCGGAGTTTTTGTTGTATTTATTCTGATCTCCTTTCTTGCTGCGCTTCTTGCCAAATGGATAAATAACACTTTCTGCAAGCATAGCTTACATCCTGTTCTTTCAATAAAGTTTGTGAGATATATTTTTATTTTCTGGGGAATACTTTCAGGTCTTCACATAATCCATAAAGGTTTTACTGCAAACGATATTTATTATTATGAATCTTTCTTTACATTTGTATCTGATATAACATTTATTGCAGCAGTTCTCTATATTACTATCCTCACGTATAAGTTCATCTATTATGCGATTGATAAATACATAAGGAAAGAAAAAGGTCATACTGACAGGAATATAACTTCACTTGTAAGCAAGATTTTAAAGCTGATGCTTTCTCTTGTTGCCCTTATCATTATCCTGGATCATTACAGCATTAATATAAACTCATTTGTTGTTTCACTGGGAATAGGATCATTTGCTATTGCTTTCGCTGCTCAGGAAACTCTTTCAAATTTTATTTCCGGAGTGGTAATTTTAATTGACCGGCCTTTTGTGATCGGTGATACAATTAAAACAAGCTCAGGTTCTGTAGGTAAAGTTGAGTATATCGGACTAAGAGCTTGTACGATCATAACTCTTGAAGATAAATATCTTATCATTCCTAATTCAGAGCTTACTAAATCAAGCATTATAAATTACAGAAATCAGAGAGAAAGATTTAAGATCCGATTTAATTTTTTTATTCCTTATTCTTATGATCTCGATGACTTTAAAAATTCACTGCTGAATAAAATAAAAGGCAGCAGCCTGATAATGGATCAACCGCCGCCTCATTTTATTTATCAGAGCATGGCGCTTGAAGAATTCGAGATAACTATCGTTTGCTACACTGAAGCTTATGCAAATGACACTATTGCGTCAAATTTTGTAAAGGAATCTGTTTATAAGCTGCTGAATGAATTTGAAAATAAAAGTTTAATTGATGATAACGTAAAGAAAGGCGCGAAGCAAAGTGAATCCGGAGATATTTCAAATGACATGCAGTCAGATAAGCCGTTGAGTAAGGTATCTGATAAGAGTGAGGATAAGAACAGTATTTCGAGGTAATTTTAGCATTTAAGAAACTGCAATTTATTACTATATTAGAATTTCAAAACCCATCTTTACCCAATCCAGATTATGAATTTCAATTTATCCGAGCGAGAGCTTGAAGTGCAGAAGCTTGCAAGGGATTTTGCTCAAAATGAGATAGCGTCCGTTATAGGAAAATATGATGAAAGCGGTGAATTCCCTATGGAAATCGCAAAAAAACTTGGTGAAATTGGCTTTTTAGGAATCATTTTCCCGGAAGAATATGGCGGATCAGGTTTTTCAATTACTGAATATGCTATTATAATTGAAGAGATATCAAAGATCGATCCTTCCATGGGTCTTACAATTGCTGCTCATAACGGACTTTGTACAAATCATATTTACAGCTTTGCAAATGATGATCTGAAAAAGAAATATTTACCTGACCTTACCTCCGGTAAAAAGCTTGGAGCTTGGGGTCTGACTGAAAATGTATCAGGAAGTGATGCGATCGCTATGGCAACAACTGCTGAAAGAAAGAACGGTCATTATATTCTAAACGGAAGCAAAACATTTATAACTCACGGTAGAGTGGGAGAGACTGCAGTTGTAACAGCAGTTACAAATAAAGATGACAGGAAGAACGGCATCTCTGCATTTATTATTGAAAAAGGAATGAAAGGATTCACAGCCGGGAAAACCGAAAATAAGCTGGGCATGAGATCATCTGATACTACCGAACTTATATTTGAGAACGTTGAAGTTCCTGCAGAAAATCTTATAGGAATAGAAGGCGAAGGTTTTAAGCAATGTATGAAAATTCTTGACGGAGGCAGAATTGCTATTGCAGCACTTTCTGTTGGTATTGCACAAGGTGCGCTTGATCGTGCTTTGAAATATGCAAAGGAAAGAAAACAGTTCGGAAAATCTCTTACCGAATTCCAGGGAATACAATTTAAGCTTTCTGATATGGCAACAGAAATAGAGGCTGCAAGACTACTTACTTTCAGGGCTGCATATTATAAAGAGCAGGGACAGGAAATAAATCTTGCTGCTGCAATGGCTAAATTTTATGCAAGTGAAATTGCAACTAAGGCGACGAACGAATCGCTTCAAATACACGGCGGCTATGGATTTATAAAAGAATTTACTATTGAAAAGCTATACAGAGATGTTAAGCTTATGACTATCGGCGAAGGTACTTCTGAAGTTCAGAAAATGGTTATAGCAAGAAATATCCTGAATATGATCTAAGGATTTAATTATATTTTTTAAAATTACCAGAAACCTGCCGGGAATTCCTGAGGCAGGTTTTAATTTTTAAACAAATTTATTTATATTATAAATGAGTTTTTTTGACAAGCTGAAGTTCACTAAATTAAAAGAAGGACTTTCAAAGACTAAAGAAAATATTTTCGGTAAGGTTAACAGACTGGTTAATGCAAAAGGAAAGATCGATGATGACTTCCTTGAACAGCTCGAAGAAATATTTTTAACTGCCGATCTTGGCTATGATACAACTGAAATACTTCTTTCAAATATTAAAGAGCGTACTAAGCAGGATAAGTACGAGGATGCTGATGAGCTGAACGGCTTAATTCAGGACGAGATCAAGAAAGTTTTTTCATCTACAACAAGTGAGTTTAAAACATTTGATTTCAATTCTACAAAGAAGCCGTATGTTCTTATGATAGTCGGCGTGAACGGTGTAGGTAAGACTACCTCTGTAGGAAAGCTGGCTTATAATTTTAAGAAAGCAGGTAAAAGCGTTTTGATAGGGTCTGCAGATACTTTCCGCGCTGCTGCAAATGAGCAGCTAGATATCTGGGCAAAGCGGGCAGATGTAGAAATAATTCAAAATCCTAAAACATCAGATCCGGCATCTGTTGCCTTTGATACCATCAATTCAGCTGTAAGAAAAAATACTGATGTAGTTATAATTGATACTGCAGGAAGGCTCCATAATAAAACTCATCTGATGGAAGAGCTTAAAAAAATTAAAAGAGTTGTGCAGAAAGTAATTCCCGATGCTCCCCATGAGATCTTTATTGCTATAGATGCAACTACAGGTCAGAATGGATTGAACCAGGCAAAGGAATTTTCTAATGCACTGGAAGGATTGACCGGAATTATTTTAACGAAATTAGATGGTACTGCTAAAGGTGGAATTGTTATAAAAATAAATAATGAATTAAATATACCTGTAAGGTTTATAGGAGTTGGAGAGCAGATAGATGACCTTCAGCTTTTTGACAGTGAGAATTTTGTAGAAGCTCTGCTTCAGAAATAGAAATATTTTAAATCTTGGAAACAAATATAGAAACTAAAATAAAGTTACTGCCTCAGGCTCTTGCAAATAAGATCGCAGCCGGTGAAGTTGTTTCACGCCCGGAATCTGTTGTAAAAGAGCTGATGGAAAATGCTATTGATGCAGGTGCTGATAATATTACTCTGTTGATAAAAGAAGCTGGCAAGACTTTAATTCAGGTTATCGATAATGGGGGCGGCATGAGTGAAGAAGATGCTCTCATGAGCTTTCAGCGGCACTCTACCAGTAAGATTAAAGATTATGAGGATCTTGAAAATATAATGACCCTCGGTTTCAGAGGAGAGGCTCTGGCTTCTATCTGTTCTATCTCACAGGTTGAAATGAAAACGAGAAGACCGGAAGATGAAGTTGGAGTTTGCATAAAGATAGATGGTAATGAATTCAAGGATGTTTCAAAAGTTAACTGTGATAAAGGAACATCGATAGCTGTAAAGAATTTATTTTATAATACTCCGGGAAGAAGAAATTTTTTAAAGTCTAACCAGACTGAGTTCAGGCATATCTATGAAACATTTGTTAAAAGTGCTATCTCACATCCGGAGATAAGATTTGAATTTTATAATAATGACGAGCTTATATTTTCACTAAAGCCGGGCGGCTTGAAAGAAAGGCTTGCAGAAGTTTTCACTGTTCAGTTCACTGATTCTCTGATAGAAGTTTCTGCTGAGAACAGCCACATAAAAGTTACCGGTTATATTTCAAAGCCTAACTTCACTAAGAAGGCTAAACAGGATCAATACTTTTATATAAACAACAGGTGCTTCTTCAGTAAAGCTTTGAATTACTCAGTTTACACAGGGTATGATGATCTGATCGACAAAGGAGATTACCCGTCATTTTTTATCTTCATAGAGCTTGATCCTAAAAAAGTTGATGTAAATGTTCATCCTTCTAAGCTTGAAGTAAAGTTTGAGGATGAAAGACCGATATTCGGATTCATTCACAATGCAGTGAAAGAAGGTCTGCGAAAAGCTGACCTCGTCTTTTCCGTTGGTTTTGGAAAAGAAGGAACAGCTGAAGATCAGGACATGGCATTTTTAAATCCTGATAGGAAGAACAAGGTCAGTAATTTTAACAATTCATTCAAAAGAGAAGCCGCTGAAAATTTCACTGATGAAATAAAACGTGAACCCATAAAGCTTGACCGACAATTTTATAAAGAAGAAATTCAGCAGGAGAAAAGCGCAAATATTTATTCCATATTTGATGCAGTAAAAAAAGACGATGATGCAGAAAACGAAGAGACTTCCGATATAAATAAATTACCGCATAATACCTTTGAGCATAAGAGATCAGATGAATCAAGATTTAATGTATGGCAGTTCCAGAATAAGTATGTTCTTTGCCAGACAGAAACAGGACTTATAATAATCGATCAGCATGCGGCGCACGAAAGAATACTTTATGAAAAAGCAGTCTTATGGCTGGAGTCGCAGTCCCCTTTTTCCCAGCAGCTTTTAATTCCGCTGTATGTATCGTTTACTAAAATTGATTTTGAGATCTTCAAAAGCCTGCAGAATGAAATTCAGTATCTGGGATTTAATTTCAATCTGATAAAAAATGAATCCATCGAGCTTACCGGTGTACCCAGCGATATTAAACATGGTAAGGAAGAAAAGATATTGCAGGAATTAATTGATCAGTTCAAAGAATACGAAATGAGCTTAAAGCTTGAAAAGCGTGACAATCTTGCAAAATCCTATGGCTGCAGAAGTGCTATTAAAGCGGGAGACTCACTTAAGTATGCAGAAATGATACAGCTAATCGACGACCTCTTCGCCTGCAAAATGCCTTACGTCTGCCCTCACGGCAGACCAACAATAATCCGCATAACTACCGACGAACTTGATAAGCGATTCAGCAGAACGTAAAAAGTTTTAATCCTGTCATTCCTGCGAAAGCAGGAATCCCGAACATCGATGATAGAATTAACTCCCCTTCTTACTGAGAAATCTTACGACTTTTTGTCATTCCAGCGAAGGCTGGAATCCATACAACTTAAAAACACATTCACATTTATTACTCAATACCTGTTATTTAAATTTTCAACTTTACATAACCAATACAATTCATTATAATTTATAACTTATTTATGAAGTTTGGATTCCAACTATAAGCATACTTGATTGACAAAGCCTTCTTATGGCTGTTGGTGAAAACACCAACAGCGGCGAAATTGCTTGGGCTTTCATTCGTGAGACGCCAGCATGGCGTCTCTACAAAACCACCTTCATAACCTGAGACGCAATTATGCGTCTCTACTTGCACATTGAACACCCCCTTCTATACTTTATAATTCTATAAATAAGTTTATTTTGATTTTACATTGATTGCCGGAATCCCCGATTAAAGCATTCGGGGACGACATTTTAAATTTAATCTGTGAACAGATTCCACATCAATCCCGATATAACTCTTGCGGAAACTCCGCCTTCGGATTTTTATTCCAGTGAAGAATATTATGAACTCTGCAAAGAAAAGATATTTTCTAAAAGCTGGCAGATGATTGCAGATACTGATAATATTAAGATAATGAATCAGGTTTATCCTGTCACCATGCTTGATGGCTGTCTGAATGAACCGATACTTCTTACAAGAGATGATTCTGACAACATCAGCTGCATTTCCAACGTATGTACTCACAGAGGAAATATTGTTGCTGAATCACCTGCTATATTAAAACAGCTAAGATGCAGGTATCATGGAAGAAGATTTGAGCTCGATGGCAAATTTAAGTTCATGCCCGAATTCGAGGACTGTAAAAACTTTCCATGCGAAAAAGATGATCTTAAAAAGATAGAAATGGATACTTTCGGGAATTTTATTTTTGCTTCACTGGACCCATCTTATAAACTCGATTCGGTCATTAAGGAAATGAAGGACAAGCTAAAGAATTTTCCATTCGATCAGCTTAAGTTTGATCCCGTTTCTTCAAAGGATTATCTTATAAATGCAAACTGGGCTTTATACTGTGATAATTATCTCGAAGGATTTCATATTCCATACGTTCATTCAGGATTAAATGATGTTATTGATTATAACAATTACACCAGTGAACTTTATGAATATTCCAATTTGCAAGTCGCTTCCGGCAAAGGGAGCACAGAAGTTTTCAGCAAAGAGATACTTCCTGACGATACCGATATAGCTGCTTTATACTATTGGGTTTTTCCGAATATGATGTTTAATTTTTATCCCTGGGGCTTGTCTATAAATATTGTGAATCCATTGGGAGCAAAATTGACTAAAGTTCGGTTCTTAACATATATGCTTGATGCTTCAAAGCTGGAGAACAGCGCCGGAGAGTCGCTTGATAAAGTTGAACACGAAGATGAAGAAATTATTGAAGCTGTTCAGAAAGGATTAGCCTCAAGAATTTATCAAAGAGGAAGATATTCTCCTCAAAGAGAAAAAGGAACACATCATTTTCATATGCTTTTAGAGAAACATTTATTTTCATAACTTAAAATCACCATCATGGATCTAAACCTGACACACACTGCAATCGAGCCTGCTTTCCTGATACTGAGCTTGTTCTTTCCGAGAATAACTTTGTTTGGTTACTGGTTTTTTGCGAATTACCTTCCACCCATCTCACTTCCGGGAATTGTAGAATTACTTCTTGGAATTTTTGTTCCAAGAATTCTGATCCTGATAATGATAGCGGAAAATATGGGTTACATGAATGTCTGGTTCTGGCTGCATATAATTGCGCTAATTCTTGTCTACACTAAGGGTGGTCATTATTCCAAAAAGAGATTCAGAAGAAGAAACGAAATTTAACAGAGAACACATAGTATTTACATTTATTTTACATCGTAAATAGATTATATTTATGAAGGTTAAATCCTTTAGCTTAATTTAAATCACAATTGCATATGAGCGTAGAGCCTAAAAAAAGTACATCCAAAAAAGAATGGATGGAAACGGCTTCCAAGTCAAAGACAACGGGCATGAAATTCACTTCCCTAAGCGGAAAAGAACTTGACCCTTGCTACACACCCGAAGATGTGAAAGATGGTAATTATTATAACGAGATCGGTTACCCCGGTGAATATCCTTATACACGCGGAATTCATAACAATATGTACAGAGGAAAGATCTGGACAATGCGTCAGTTTGCAGGATTCGGAACTCCTGAAGATACAAACCAAAGATTTAAATATTTATTAGAGCACGGACAAACCGGGCTTTCAACTGCTTTTGATATGCCTACGCTTATGGGCTGGGATGCTGATGCTCCATTAGCTGAAGGTGAAGTTGGAATTTGTGGTGTTTCTGTTTCTTCATTAGCTGATATGGAAATTTTATTTGCAGGAATTCCGATGGATAAGGTTTCAACTTCGATGACTATTAACTCCCCTGCCATTATGATGTTCGCATTTTATCTCGCAGTGGCTGAAAAGCAAGGTGTAGCATTCAATAAATTAAGAGGCACTCTTCAGAACGATATCTTAAAGGAATACATTGCTCAGAAAGAATATATTTATCCTCCTCGCGAGTCAATGAGAATTATTACGGATATGATCGAGTACTGCACAAAAGAAGTGCCTCAGTTCAATCCTGTATCAGTCAGCGGATATCATATCAGAGAAGCGGGCTCTACAGCTGGACAGGAACTTGCATTCACGCTTGCCGATGGATTTGCTTATACTGAAGATTGTATAGCTAGAGGAATGGATGTTGATGATTTTTCACCAAGAATTTCTCACTTCTTCAATTCTCATCTTGATTTCTTTGAAGAGATAGCAAAGTTCAGAGCAGCAAGAAGAATTTATGCAAAGAGAATGAAGAATAAATACGGTGCTAAAAATCCAAAGTCATGGATATTAAGATTCCATACTCAGACTGCCGGATGCTCGCTAACAGCGCAGCAGCCTGAAAATAATATTGTAAGAACTGCTATTGAAGCTCTTGCAGCAGTATTAGGAGGCACGCAGTCCCTTCATACAAATTCTATGGATGAAACTCTTGCTCTTCCATCTGATAAGGCTGTGAAGATCGCTCTTAGAACTCAGCAGATCATTGCTTATGAGCACGGTGTTATTAATGTTGCTGATCCTTTAGGCGGCAGCTATTATATAGAAAAGTTAACTGACGATCTTGAGGCTGAAGCAGAAAAATATTTTGATCTTATCGATGCACAAGGCGGTGTAATTCCTTGCATAGAAAATGGCTTCTTCCAGAAAGAGATCGCTGATGCAGCTTACAAATACCAGATCGAATTAGATAAAAAAGAAAAGATAGTTGTAGGTATAAACGATTTTGTTGAAGAGAATGAAACGATCGATATTCCTATTCTTAATATTTCAAAAGAAGTTGAAGTTTCACAGGTAAAAAGACTTAAAGAAATGAAAGCTTCCAGAAATGCAGATGATGTTAAGAATGCTCTTGCTTCATTAAAAAAAGGAGCTGCAGACGGAACGAACCTTATGCCAATAGTTCTTAACTGTGCAAGGAAATATGTAACGCTTGGAGAAATGTGCGGCGAGCTGAAAGAAGTATTCGGAGTATATGAAGAAACTGCAGTATTTTAATTTTTGAATATTTATGCTTTATTATATTTAAGGACGGCTTGTGTCGTCCTTTTTTATTTTTATTTATTCTCTCCTGTAAATGACAAAAAATAATTACTTAAATTTATTCCTTCTCTGCCTCATCTCATATGCTGTATATATCGGAGCTGAGCTTTTTTTCACTCACGGTCATTTGGGTGTTCCGCTTGATGATTCGTGGATTCATTTTCAGTTCGCAAGAAATTTTGTCCATGAGTTCAATCTGACTTATAATCCCGGTGAGCCGACTGCCGGTACTACTTCTCCTTTATGGGTAGTTGTTTCAGGATTAGTAAGTTATGTCTCACCATACTTTTTAGCTAATTCGATTTTTCTTTCTGCTATTTTTCATCTTCTCTCAGTATTTCTTATTTATATGATTTCACTTTTTATTTTTGAAAGAAAATCTGCATTAATTTTCAACAATGACGAAACGCCATTAAAGACATATCCACCTGAAAAGCTGGCAATGCTTGTTTCAATTTTTGTCATTATTACCGGTAGATTTAACTGGTCAGCTTTATCCGGTATGGAAACCACAATGTTCACCTGTATATCACTCTGGGGAATTTATCTATGGATGAAAGAAACTGATAATAATAAATTCACTATTCTGCCATCTTTGATCTTTGGACTTGCAACTGCTGCCCGTCCGGAAGGATTTCTATTATTCGGATTTTATGTATTAGTATCATTAATAAACCTTGTAAAAGAAAAAAAATTATCTGTCAATCTTCTGAAAAT
>JBBRMY010000048.1:0-15408 GCA_038230595.1 Ignavibacteria bacterium | reverse complement strand
GGCGCATGGAACTGGAAATAAGAAACTGCCATTTCTCCAGAGATAATAAAAGCTGTTGGTCTTGTAAATAATCCAAGTATGATCAAAGCTCCGCCAACAACTTCAAGAATTCCACCAATTCCGATCTGTGACATTAGATTTAAAGGACCGGCTTCAGGAGGCATAGGCATTGGAAAATTGAATAATTTAATTGTTCCTGAAAGAATAAATAAAATTCCTGTAACAATTCGCAAAACACTTTTAAGATAAGGAGAAGCAGCTTTCCACTTTCCTATAATTCCGGGTGAACTCATAAGTTCGCTAACTAAAGTTAATTAGATTAATTCAAATATTGTTGGAAATTTAATATAAATATGCTATAATTATAGTTCAATCCAATGCGAAAACCAACTGTCATTTTAATGTGTGAGCCATTATTCTTCGATGTGAAGTATGAAGGCAATATCTATATGAAAGATCTTCCTATAGTAGACATTGAGAATACATTTTTACAATGGACTTCACTTAAGCAGAAGTATTCAAAGCTTGGTTATGAAATAAAGACCATACCTGCAGTTAAAGGTCTGACCGATATAGTATTTACAGCAAATCAATCCTTCCCTTTTTTAAAAAAGAATAATCAAAAATGTGTCATTCTTAGTAAAATGAGGAATGACCAGAGAAAGGAAGAAGTTAAATATTTTAAAGAGCTTTATGAGTCTGAAGGATATGATATTTTTGAGTTAAGCAGTAATATTGATTATTTTGAGTCTATGGGTGATGCATTAATTGATTATGAAAATGATAGAATTTTCGGAGGTTACGGGTTTAGAACTCAGGAAAAAGTGTATGATGAGATAGAAAAGATCACTGAAATGGAAGTGATAAGACTAAAGCTTATCAGCAATAAATTTTACCATCTTGATACATGCCTGTCAATTTTAAATAAAGATGAAGCAATAATGTGCGAATCAGGGTTTGACAGAGAAAGTGTTGATAAAATTTACAGCAGCTTCAGAAAAATTTATAACATCAGTGAAAAAGATAACATGGAAGGTTTCTTATGCAACTGCCATTGTCCCGATGGTCAAAATATAATTGTACAAAAAAATAATTCTCCGGTTTTTAAAGAGCTGGAAAAGAATTATATCGTACACGAAACAGAAACCTCAGAATTTATGAAGTCCGGTGGAAGTGTATTCTGCATGAAGATGATGTTGTGGTAATGCTTTCTTTACAGTTTCTTAACATTAAAAATTTAATTTATTAAAAAATAATCTATGAAAATTATAAAATACATTGCACTATTATTAATAGTAATATCTTTATCCTCATGCGGTAAAAAAGATCCTGTAACTAAAAACAGCGGTGGAAACATTACCGGTGCCGGAGCAACATTCCCTTATCCTATATATTCCAAGTGGTTTTCTGAATATCAGAAAATTAATGCTGACGCTAAAATAAGTTATCAATCTATCGGCTCAGGCGGCGGAATCAAGCAGACAACAGAAGGTACAGTTGATTTCGGAGCTTCCGATATTCCTTTAACTGCAGAAGAATTAAAAAAAGCAGAAGAAAAAAACAACTCAAAGCTTTTGCAGATCCCGACAGTACTCGGAGCTGTAGTGCTTACTTATAATCTGCCGGGGATTACAGCAAATATTAATTTATCAGGTGCTGTAATAGCTGATATATTTCTGGGCAATATAAAAAAATGGAATGATGCAAAGATCAAAGCTGATAATCCCGGAGTAAATTTTCCTGATAAAGATATAGTACCATGTACCAGAACAGATGGCAGTGGAACCACTTATATTTTTACAGACTATTTAAGTAAAGTTTCTCCTGAGTGGAAAGAAAAGAAAGGTGCTGCAAAGGATCTTAAATTTACTGTAGGACAAGGCGCAAAAGGAAATGAAGGTGTGACAGGCTTTGTGAAGCAGCTTGAATATTCTATAGGTTATGTAGAACTGATATATGCTTTGCAGAATAAGCTAAATTATGCTAATGTAAAAAATAAAGATGGCGAATTTATTTCTCCTGAACTTGCTTCTGTAACGAAATCCGCTGACAATACTGTAGATGAAATGAAAGACGGACTTACTCTTTCAGTTACCGATGCAAAAGGAAAAGGATCATACCCTATTTCCAGCTATACATACATGCTGATTTTTCAGAATCAAAAAGACGCCGGCAAAGGAAAAATATTAAAAGCATTTATGAGTTGGGCATTATCTGATGGCAAAAAATTTGCAAATGAACTTGGATATGCCTCATTGCCTGAAACTGTAGTTGCTAAAGCACAGGAACTAATCAAAGGAATAAATTCAAACGGAACTGTGCTGTAAAAAAACTTTAAGACTTAAAAAATGACCTGACAGGTTCTTTTCCCTGTCAGGTCGCTTTTTATATATGCTATCTCATTTTATGAAAAGCAAAAATCGCATCTCCACTTTATACTTATCCTGAGCAACAATTTTTCATAACAAAAAAAGGAGATACTTTCGTATCTCCTTTTTTTGTTTAAAGATATAACATTGATCTATGGGATTCCTGCTTTCGCAGGAATGACAGAAAACCGGACAGGGTTTCAGCTTTGCAAAAAGCGACCTGACAGGGAAAACAACCTGTCAGGTCTGTTAATATCAATCTGACTATTTCAGCAGTATCATTTTCTTTGTTTCTATATAGTTACCCGCTTCTATTCTATAGAAGTAAGTTCCGCTTCCCGATAGTGAGCCGTCAAAATCAACTACATACGAGCCTGCGTTGAGGTTTGTATTTACAAGACTGGTAATTTGTCTGCCTGTCATATCATATACTATTATTTTCACTAATCCGGTTTTTGCAAGATCAAATTTGATCTTTGTAGCAGGATTGAATGGATTTGGAAAGTTACTGAATAATTTAGTTTCCGTAGGAACTAAAGTTGATAAATTACTGATACCAACTGTTGATGATTTAAGAGTAATAATATTATTTACAGTTCCTGTAGAATCAGGGCTGCTGTAACCTGATACGCTCCATGTACAATTTACAGAATCACCAACCAGTCCCATTGCTATAGCCATTGAATCCAGTTTGCTTTTTCTGATCGACAGACTATTTGAAGCACCATTATTATCTGATGTCAGTACAAATAAAAGACCTGCGAACTTTTTAAGCTTTAATTTATAATTTATACCCGGCAGTGAACCTGCAGATGTCCAGGTAAAATTTACATGTGAAGTATCATTTTGTGATGTCAGAACTGTTGTATTTGTGACAGGAGCAATAAGTGTCATCGGAGTCAATTGAAAATGTATAGAAAATGCTGTATGCATAGTATCTGACATTGTCGTTGGATTTGCAGGATCATAAACTCTTAACTTAAATCCTGATGAAGTCGGAACAGTTGGTACTGTCCATACATAATAATGATTCTGAGCCGGAACGCCGGTTGTAAGTTGGCTCCATGTGCTTCCATTATTAGAGGAGATATCTATATTGAAATTTGCAACTGATGATGTTCCCCAGTAAATATATTGCTGAGTATTAGTATTAAATGTTTCTCCGCCTTTTGGAAATGATAAAATTAACTGCTCGGCAGCAGGTGTAATACATGATGCGTTTTCGCTGTCTTGTCTTATTAAAGCTTTCGGAAGCGGACCAAACCCTAATCTCAGGTCAATTCCTGCTGCTGTTAAATGGCAATAACTCATGATCGTTCCCGGTCTTGCGATTACAGGACCAGTATAGCAACCACCTTCAGTAGCATAACAGCTATCTATCGGTCCGCCGGGCCATGAACAACTATGTGTATGACTCGAACCAAAGTTATGTCCAAGTTCATGTGATACAACCATTATATCCCATGAATATATCGGAAGATTATTTATCGACCCTATTGTATTACTGTAGCCATAACCGGAACCTCCTGAGACACTATTGCATAGTACATTTACAAATGCAATTCCACCCTGATCTCCCGGAGATCTTCTGCTTATCAAATGGGCAACAGTTCTCGGCACCGCCTGAAAATTTGCATTCCAATATGCTTTGAAATTTGTAAGAACCGGATTTGAAGTTGCTCCGACATAAGGATCTGCAACTGTCCAGATATTTATCGAAGGAACTTTCAGTTTTACGTTTACATCTCTGTTATACAAAGCAGAAGCTGAGCTTAATATTGAAAGCACATAAGAATTAATGTTTGCTACATTACCGGCATAAAGATTATAAGTGGCGAAATCCACATCTATAGCAATATTAGCTTGCAGAAATGTAGGAGTTACAAGCTTATTTGGATTAAATTCTCTCATAGCTATTTTCGATTCTTCACTAACTGGAAGCTCATCAGTATCGCACTTAAAATTATTTTTAATTAAAATCTTATCATTCTGATAAAGTATGCATTCATCAGACATTGTATTGCCTTCCATAGTTGCAAGAGTATAGCTTGCATTTGAAGTCAGCAATAAACCTTTTACAAAATTATCACTGAAGCAAAGTATTACCATAGAATTAACATCATTATTATAAATACCTTTATAACATCTGAAAGGAACATTTGCTTTTTCAGAAGTCTGACCTGAAGCGGTCATTTTTGTGATCACAGCATTGTCAGTAAGCACATCATATCTTTCCAGATTAAGGTCAACATTTATTCCTGAAACAGGAATTGAAACCTGGATAGATTTCAGATCGGAACTTACAATTGACTGAACAGTAGATTTATTTATACTAAAGAATTCAGGTGATGATACTTCCTTTTTAAATTTATTCTGAAGTGCAGCACTTTTAGTCCTGTCTATAGTATGGAATATATCCAGACTTTGCGAAAACGTTGCCAAAGGTAACAACAGTAACGTGAAAACAATGAGTGTTAATTTTTTCATTTGCTATGGTTTATTTGTTATTTTAATTAATTTCTATAGGGAAGTATATCATAAATAATATTCAATTTAGCATTTAAATTCAATTGCTATTCTATTGGGATTAGCCTTAATTCATAGCAATATTAACTTTAATACTGCTCTCTAATTCAATATATTTGGATAATTCATTAAAGAAATGAGTCCTACTGATATTGATCTGAAAAATTCCTGCATCCATCCCCTTCAATTTGATAAAGATCTTTTATCAGTGCTGTTTAGATCGGCTGATAAAATAAAGACCTTAGATGCTTCAATTGACGGAAGAAAAAAGCTTCAGTTATTATTGCCGCATATACGTGCTGCCTTATACTTCAATCAGCCTTCAACAAGAACTTATATTTCATTTACAAATGCATGCCATATACTTGGAATTAAAATTTCCGATATCAGGGACTCAGGAAATTCTTCTGAGCAAAAGGGAGAATCAGTCCATGACACAATTCATACTTTAAGTCAATATACTGATCTGATAATTATGCGTCATAAAGACGATAATGCGGCAAATGAAGCCGCGTCTTTTTTATCAGAAAACGGAGTTAAGCTTATAAATGCAGGCTCAGGAAAAGATCAGCATCCTACTCAGGCTTTACTTGATATATATACAATTTACGATCATTTTAAAAACAAAGTTAAAACTGATAAAGTTCGTGAGGTTCATGAACTTATTGATGGGAAAACGATCCTCATAGCCGGTGATATTAAGAGAGGACGGGCTGCAAGATCGCTGATAAATTTACTAAGCAAATTTAAAGTTTCTCTCATTTTAGCTTCCCCCGATGAATTAAAAGCTGATTCCGATATAAATGAAGTTATTAAAAAAAATAAAGAACTAACTGCTATTCATGTAAATGAGATCGGATCGAATTTTAATGATGCTGACATTATTTATATGACAAGAATTCAGGACGAGTATGACAGCAAAAATGAATCCTCCGCTATCAACTATGAACCGTTTAAACTGAAATATTCGCATCTTAAAAATATAAAAAAAGATGCTATCATTATGCATCCGCTTCCAAGAAGAGACGAGATAGAAATAACGATCGACTCAGATAAAAGAGCAGTTTACTGGCAACAGGAAAAAAATGGACTCTGGGTAAGAGCAGCTCTGATCGCTTATATGTTCGGACTAAATAAAGAATTAGAACTATTATGATAAAAGAAAAAACAGAATCAGAAATAAAAGAAAAAACAGAAGAAGAAAAATGTTTTATGCCGGTCTACAACCGGCTCCCGCTGGAAATTTCACATGGGGAGGGTGTCTACCTTTTTACTAAAGACGGCAGAAAGCTTTTAGATATGTTCGGAGGTCTTGCTGTGAATGTAATGGGTTATGATAACAAAAAAGTAAATGGTGCAATAGCAGAGCAGTGTAAAAAATATATTCATCTGTCGAATAACTATTATCAGGAAACACAGATACAATTTGCTAAATTAATTCTTGAGCTATCAGGATTTGATAAAATATTTTTATGCTCAAGCGGAACTGAAGGTATTGAAGGGTCAATAAAGTTTGTAAGAAAGTATTTCAGCAGTCAGAATATTCAAAAAACCGGACTGATCTCTTTCAAAGGAGCATTTCACGGAAGAACATACGGCAGTCTTTCCCTTACAACTAAAGATAAATACAGAAATGGCTTTGAACCAT
Organism: Ignavibacteria bacterium; assembly: GCA_038230595.1. Taxonomy (GTDB): domain Bacteria; phylum Bacteroidota; class Ignavibacteria; order Tepidaquicellales; family Tepidaquicellaceae; genus JBBRMY01. The sequence continues at coordinate 8,865 of JBBRMY010000048.1, read as the reverse complement.
TCCTTCCCGATGTAAAGCATCTTGAATACAACAATGCTGATCAGCTTGAACAAAACATTGATAAGAATACTGCTGCAGTTTTTCTTGAATTTATTCAAGGTGAAGGTGGAGTTAATACTGCATCAAAAGAGTTTGTTGATAAGCTTGAAGAGTTGAAAAATAAATTTGGTTTTTTAATTGTTGCAGACTGTATTCAATGCGGAGCAGGAAGAACCGGAAAATTTATTTCGCTTCAGCATTATTCAAATAAAGATATTGCTGATATATGCGTGTGTGCTAAAGGCATTGGTGCCGGGCTTCCATTAGGTGCTATATTAATGAAGGAAAGAATTTCAGAAAAACTTCACAAAGGTGAACATGGAACGACTTTCGGAGGAAATGCAGTAGCATGCGCAGCCGGAATTGTTGTGATGAATGAGCTGAAAAACGGCTTAATGAACAAAGTTACCGAGACCGGAAATTATCTAAAATCTGAACTGGAAAAAATAAAGCTGGTTACCGGTAAAATTAAGGAAATAAGAGGAATTGGGTTAATGCTTGGGATACAATTAATAGATTGCGATGCTCAGAAAACTGCTGATGCACTTTTGGAAAAAAATATTCTTGTAAATGTTACTGGAGATAATGTTATCCGTCTTCTTCCTCCATTGATAATTGAAAATGAAGATATAGATTTATTTATTTCTGAGCTGAAGAATTCTTTAAGTTAAATTTCGCTCACCGGAAGTAATTCTTTTCTTTTTGTAAGTGATTTTAAAAGGCGTGCAAGAAAATCAACCTGCTCTGTAAGTTCTTCTTCACTTTTATTATTTACCAAAACAAAATCCGACATTTCAATTTTCTTTTTTTCATCGATCTGATATTTCATTATATTCTCAACTTCAGTTTTTGTTGCGCCATCCCTTTGCATTATTCTCTGGACCCTGGTTTTTTTATCTGCATAAAGCATGATCACATAATCCATATCCTTATCAAAGCCTGATTCAAAAAGTATAGCAGATTCTATAAGTACAACATCATAAATGCTTTTCTTTGCCTGAGTGTTAATATAATTTATAACTATAGGATGAACAATCTTGTTAACTTTTTCATAATTTTTCTTGCTCTTGAAAAGTACTTCTCGAAATTTTGCAAGGTTTATCTTACCCTGATAATTCAGGATACCTTTACCGAATTCTTTTACTAATGAGTTAAGAAGAATCTTATTTGTACCATACATCTTCTTTGCAATTATATCGGCATAAAATATTTTAAAGCCTTTTCGTGTAAGCATTCTGCAAACGTAAGTCTTCCCTGCTCCTATTCCTCCGGTTATTCCTACTATTACTTTGTCCCGGCTTCCTTTTTTTACTTTCATTAACTGGATTAATTAGAAATAAGATATATAAACTATTTTGTATTTGCAACCGAATGCAAAAGCATTTTAATCTTGATATATTTTCCCCGAATACTTTTATCGGGGATCCGGTGCCATAATAATTTGCCGTTGTTGGTGTTTTCAACAACAACCATATAGTGAAGACAGGTCGCGACCTTTCCTCACAATCAGCATTTTCCTAACAAAAAAAGGGCAACCACCAGGGCTGCCCTTATTGAAATACAAAAATAATACTATTTACTACTTCGCGTATGCGATCGATCTTCTTTCTCTTATTACATTAACTTTTATTTGTCCCGGATATTCCATTTCTGACTGAATTTTAGTTGCAATATCATCTGCAAGCTGATCCTGAAGAATATCACTGATCTTATCTTGTTCAACTATAACTCTCACTTCCCTGCCGGCTTGTATTGCATAAGTTTTTGCTACTCCTTCAAATGACTTTGCTATATTCTCAAGAGTTTCGAGTCTCTTTGAATATGCTTCAACAGATTCTCTTCTCGCTCCCGGTCTTGCTCCGCTTATTGAATCCGCTGCCTGAACTATTACTGATATTGGTGATTCCATCGGCATTTCATCATGGTGAGCTCCGATAGCATTGCAGATCAATGGATGTTCCTTGCAACGCTTTGCGACTTCATAGCCAAGAATAGCATGCGGTCCTTCAATGCTTCTGTCAATTGTTTTACCAACGTCATGAAGCAATCCTGCGCGTTTTGCCATATGTGCATCCAAGCCAAGTTCAGCTGCCATAATTCCTGCAAGATGAGCGACTTCTATAGAGTGATTTAAAACATTCTGACCATAGCTTGAACGGTATTTCATTCTTCCGAGAAGAGTAATAAGGTCTCTGTGCATTCCCTGAATTCCCATTTCAACCAGAGTGTTTTCACCAATTCTTATAATTTCTTCATTTAGTTCTTTTTCAACTTTACCAACTATCTCTTCAATTCTTGCCGGGTGAATTCTTCCGTCAGCGATAAGCCTTTCCATCGAAACTCTTGCTATTTCTCTTCTGAAAGGATCAAAGCCTGAAATAATAATTGCTTCAGGTGTATCATCTACAATAATATCAACTCCTGTTGCTGCTTCAAACGCACGGATGTTTCTTCCTTCTTTACCAATGATCCGTCCTTTAAGCTCATCAGAATTTATCTGAAGTACACTTACAGTTGTTTCAACAGAGTGATCAGAAGCTGTTCTCTGAATACATTGAATTATAATATTCTTGGATATTCTATTGCACTCTTGCTTGGTTTCATCCCTTACAGCCTGTATCTTTAGTGCGGAATCAATCTTAACTTTTGTAATAAGACTTTCGAATAATATATTTTTTGCTTCGTCTTCAGTTAATCCTGATATATGATGTAGCTTTGATCTTTGGTCTTCAACTAATGAATTTATCTCTTCACTTTTCTTTAATACTGCCTGCTCATTTTTCGAAACCAGTTCAAGCTTTTTATTATATTCATTTTCGATCTGAGTGATCTTCTTATCTTTTTGAGAAATATCCGATTTCAGTATCTCAAGCTTATCGCTTTCGATCTTAACTCTCTTTTCCTGCATCTGAACTTCTTTTTCCCTGTCTCTTGTGTCCTCATCAAACTTCTGCTTCTTTCGCAGGAATTCATCTTTAACTTCAAGAAGCTTTTCCTTCTTTAAGTTCTGAGCAGATTTATCAGCATCTAATAAAAGGTTTTTAACCCGCTTTTCAGCATCTTCAATAGATTCTTTTGCTTTCTTTTCAGCATCATTGGTTATTTTCTGCGCAGCAGATTCAGCACCCTGGATCTTCGCATTTGTAACCTTATTGTGTAAGTACCATCCAATAAAGAAATTTATCAGGCAGATACCGACAATTATCGGTATGAGTATGTATAATTCTAAATCAGGCATTTAACCTCCCTTTTGTATTTGTAGTGTTACCTTCAAATTATTTTTTAAAAGAAAACTTATTTTTATTTTTAAATTTTGTGCATAAAAAAAACCGCACAAACTTTCTATAGGCAAAGGTTACAAGAAAACCGCTTCAAGATAACGGTTGGGTGTTGCCACAACGTTTTTTACTTCCACTGTCCGCATTGCCCGGGCTAACCCGGATGCAGAACCCCTAAGGGCGAGGCCTGTAATCAACATTTTTAAAATGAGCTTGCACCCTAATCTTATAAAAATGTTGGTTTTTTATAATGTTTGACTATAGCGTTTGTACGGTTTATTTAAAAACTGTACTCTATTTAAAGAACAAAATTAAAATCTCTAATTAAAAACTAAAAGCTTACTATAAATTTTCATCCAAAAGTGAAGCTGCCTCATCAATTTGTTTCCGGCAGTCGACAAGAGTATCTAAATACTCTTCTTCTGATAATACGCTGTTATCTTTTTCCTTAAAAAAATCTTCAGCAATATTTAACGCAGAAACTACCGCAATAGTTTCCTCAGATTGATTTGGAGATTCAGAGTTTATCCTGTTCATTACATTATCAACATAGTTGGCAATTCGCTCAACCTTTTCAGTCTCTTCGCCTTGTAGGTTATATTCACTGTTAAATATTCGTACTCTGATTTCTTTTGAATTCATAGAAAATGTTTTCTATAGATAATTTTAATTAATTAAGTTGTTTTGTCAAACATTACACGGCTAATTGTTTCGGCTCAGCCGTTCGCTACAATAAGATGCTTTCGCATCATTCAGTTTATTGCATCTTTCACTGATTTTCATCGATCTGATCGAGATGCACGTCAATTCTTGATATAAGTTCTTTAATTCTTGATCTTACTACTTCTTTATCCTGAACGGAAACACCCGGGGATTTTTCATGTAGTAAATTATTTTTAAGATCTGAAATTGTCTTATCCTTAGATAATGATTCAGAATTAGTCTGAGTGAGCGAAAGTTTCAGCTCGTTCACTTTCTGATCTAAGGTCTTGTTTTGTTCTTTTAATTCCCAGTTCTCATTTTGTATTTGATTTAATTTGGAAATAAGCATTTTTACTTTTGTTAAAAGCCCCTGAACAGAAATTTTAAGCGCACTCTTAGCTTCGATAATACTTTCGCTGCCGTGCTCTTTAATGTTTTTTGTCATGCTTAGAAACTTTTAACTTCTTAAAGTAACGCTTAATTTTTTTTCCAGATCAAATACGATCTTTTCTACTGAACTGTTTATTTCTGTATCGGTTAAGGTCTTTTCATTTGAAGAGAATTCAAGGTTCAATGCAACACTTCTTTTGTTCTCTCCCAGCTTTTTATCCTCATAAATATCAAAAACTGATAATCCGGATAAAAGCTTCCCTGCCGATTTTAAAATAATATCTTCAATATCTTTATAAACTACATTTTTTTCAACAACAAAAGCTAAATCCCTTTTTACTGCCGGGAACCGGCTAATTTCGCAGAATTTAATATTGTTATTAACATTAGAATACAATTTTTCTAAGTCAAGTTCTGCATACAAAACTGTATCCCCCGTATCAATATCAAATGCGCTGAGAATCTTCTTATTTACAATTTCTATTCTGCCAAGCTTATCTTTACCTGAAAGCAGCTCAATATTACCCGATTCTTTTTTTAGAAGTAACCTTAAATTTCTGATATTAAGATGCTGAAGCATTACTTCTAATTCACCCTTAAGATCAAATATATCAAACTTTCTGCTTGTTTCACTATGATAATTCAGGTCATAATTGCCGTATAATGCGATACCGATCTTGTTCTCCTCAATGAATTTATTTTCATTTTTTCCCTCGTTCCGATGCTCCTGCTTCGGAACGTTCTTTCCCTCGTTACCAATCCCCTGATTAGTAACGTTATTTTCCTCGTTACTAATCCCCTGATTAGTAACGTTATTGTTAATGAATATTTTCCCCATTTCGAAAAACTTCACTGAGATATCTTTGCCAGAATGGTTTATGTTATTCTTCACTGACATCAGTATTCCCTGAAGCAAGCCGGTTCTTAAAGCATTCATTTCCGATGAACCGGGATTTGAAAGCATAAGGGGAGTTAATTCAAAAATTTCAAGCTTCCGGCTGTCAAGCAGTGAACTTGTAACAATTTCATTATAATGTGAACCGATCAGATAATCTCTTATCTTTCCTTCAAAATTAAAGAAATCGTTATTGAAAGAATTTATACCGGGATGTACTTTATATGAATTATCCGTTTCCACATTTTCATATCCGTAAAGTCGTGTCACTTCTTCTATAAGGTCATAATCTTTGGCAATATCATTTCTTCTGAATTCAGGAATTGAGAATCTTAGCTTATTGCCATCTTTTCCAAGATATCTTATCTCAATTTTATCAAGCAATGAGATTATTTCTTCATCTGCTAATTTAATATCAATAAGCTCATATAAATATTGCGGATCCAGTGATACTTCTATTTCCTTCAGTTTTTCAGGATAAACATCATTCCATCCTTCATTTACTTCACCGCCGGCTAATTGCTGTATTAATGCCGAAGCGCGCTTTGAAGTATATTCAACCATATTCATATCTGTACCGCGTTCAAATCTGTAAGAAGCATCAGATTGAATTCCAAGCTTTTTTGAAGAAAGCCTGATATTAACACTGTCAAAGTAAGCAACTTCAAGCAGAACATTTTTAGTTGAATCGGTTATCTCAGAATTTTCACCACCCATTATTCCTGCAATGCTTAAATAACCTTCTTTATCGCATATCATAAGTGTTGAATCCGTAAGAACTCTTTCCTTCGAATCTAGAGTTGTGAATTTATCACCGGCTTTCGCAGTTTTGATAATTACTTCATTGCCTCTTATCTTATCAAGATCAAATGCATGCATTGGCTGTCCGGTTTCGAACATAACATAGTTCGTAATATCTACAATATTATTTCTGGGTCTTAATCCAATTGCAGTTATTTTTTTCTTAAGCCACTCAGGAGATTCTCCGACTGTAATATTCTTTATTATCCTTGCTGTAAATCTTTTGCACAATGCAGGATCTTCAATTGAAATTTTAACGGAATTGTCAATATCTTCTACATCTCCTACCTTTCCCGGCATGTTTTTAGCCGGGATCCCGGAATTTTTTTCAAAATCTTCAATAGAACTTAATTTATCAAACTCCGGTACAATAAATTTTTTATCAAAAGCTGCAGCTATTTCTCTTGCAGCTCCGAAATGAGAAAGCATATCTCCCCTGTTTGCAGTTACACCGAAATCAATTACAATATCATTTTCACCAATCACATCTGCAAATGGGCTTCCCGGCTTTAGCTTTTCATCAAGAACCATAATTCCTGAATGATCATCACTTAAACCAAGCTCCTTAGCAGAGCATATCATACCTTCAGAAAGCTGACCTCTTATTTTCGATTTTTTTATTTCAAACTCACCAACAGGAACAATTGCTCCGATGAGTGCTACACAAACTTTTTGACCTTTATCAACATTTGGAGCACCGCAAACAATAGACAATATCTTGCCGTCACCTACATCAACTTTACATAAGGAGAGCTTATCAGCATCAGGATGACGTTCTTTTTCCAATACTTCACCCACGACGAAATTCTTAAATATCGCCCCTGAGGATTCAACAGATTCAATGTCAAAACCTGCAGATATCAGCTTTTTTGTAAATTCGTTAATATCCCCTGTTTCCAGGTCTGGTATATACTGCTTTACCCAATTGATGCTAAACTTCATAAATATAATCTACTTAAAATGCATGTGATTTTAAACTCAAATAAAATAATTAACTCAACTTCAGAGTCTTTCCCGGCAAACCTTCAGCCGAGATCCCTGACTTCCGCGAAGCGATACAAAAACTTCACCTTTCCCGGCACGCTCTCAGCCGGGATCCCATTATCCCATGAATGTAGAGACGTAGCATGCTACGTCTAATGAATTGTAACCATTTCTTCGGATCTGGGTATTTACTGAATTAAATTCTGTCTCAATATAAAATATTTAATAATTTTACTGTTGTAATTTAATTACAACTGTTGTGATTTAAATACAACATGCTAACCTAAATCAAACAAAACTATGAGTCGAACCTACACTGCAGTAAAATTCGTTTAACATCGGAGGTATTATGCCTCTAAAATTTGAAGAATTCATTCGCATAATTAGAATTGATAATGGGATCTCTCTTAGAGATTTCGCAAAAAAGTTGGATTGGATGTTGGCAACTTATCCAAGACTGAAAATGGAGTTTCAGGTCCGCCACAGAAAAAAGAAGTACTTTTAATAATTAGTAAAGCATTGAATTTAAGTTCTAAGGATCTAAAAAAAATAGAAGAATTAGCAACGCACGAAGCTGGTAAATATCCGGAAGGTGTAAGCGAGCGATTGCTGGAATATGAGCACATCCCTCTTCTACTTAGAACAATTGCAAATAAAAAACTAACTGACGAAGAAATTAAAGAATTGACAAAGCAGATCAATTCTAAAAAATAAAAGGAGAGGTAGAATGGAAATACCGCAATTAAGATACATATAAAAAGAAATTAATTATTTAAATATTATACTACTTTCTAACTATTTGATTCAGAGTGGCAATTTAATTTATGAGTTATCATAAGAAACTCCTAAATCAGTAAAGATATCTTTTATATCCACAAAAGATAATGGCCATTTAGATTTAGCAATTATTCGCCTTTTTTGGACTAAATAATAAATAAATAATATTATAGGCTGCTTATAGAGAAATTTTGTTTTTGATCTTTCTTTAATCTTTTCGAAAATAAATTCATATTCAGTTACAAATTTCTTCAAATTTACTTGGGTATATTGATTTACTTCAGTTAAATATGCATCAAGAATAAAATTACAAAGTTTTATATCTGGATCTAGTGTAATATCAGCTGGGAATAACTTAGTGCAATCATCAATTATTCTAGAAAACTGACTTTGACTATGTTTTAGTTCTATACTAACTTGAGAAAATATCTGATCTGTAACTTCAATAAGCGCCATACTTTTTGCAACACTTCTTTTTACCTCAGGTGTTGCTATAGTATTAGGTTTATAAATAGTATCATGTGTTAACTCACTATACGCATGTTGCAACAATGTTCTGATTTGAATTTCAACAGATGTTCCCTCAGGAACAGTTTCTTCAAGTTTAAGTTCTACTTTATTCTTTAAAATGTAATGATGAGATTTATAATTAAAGATTTCTGGATTATTAGCTCTCTCAATTTCAAAATCCCTATCCTTTGAATATACAAAACTGTTTAACTTTTCAATTACTTGACAAACATTGTTTGCTTGCTCCTCCAACAAAACTACTATTCTACCACCTACTTTATCTGTTATGTCATAGTATGGATTACTATAATTTTTTTCTCGATAAAAAGCCTTTTGAATTAAAGAACCGGGTTCTTTTAATCTAAAAATTGTCGGGACTTTAAAGAAACTCTCTTTTGATACTTTTAATTCAGAAACAATTATACTTGGTAGCATGTCAGCTAAATAATTTGCATAAGCTGTCAACATTTTGTTTTCTGATAAATATTT
>JBBRMY010000047.1:0-15733 GCA_038230595.1 Ignavibacteria bacterium | reverse complement strand
TAAATTAATATCTAAAAGAAGAGTATTAACACTGTTATAATCGTCGATCCATTTTTTGAGAATTGAAATTTCCTTGAGGACTTTCTGAGCCTGAAGATTGTCGTTCCACAGATCTTTTTCTTCAGATTTCATTTCGAGGTGTTTTACATCAGATATCTTTTTATCGATCTCAAAGAAACCTCCCGAGATGATCTATCTTATCTCTTGTATCTTTTAGTTTGTATTTTTGCTGTTCAAACATTTTTTATTTGTCTATTTCCATTTTTAATAAAGCAGCAGCTAGAGTTTTTCCCTGCGCATCCAATTTTAAAGAGACAGTCCCGCCACCGCCAAGAGTATTGTGGAGAATAAAATTCAGGGCATTAATATTCGGCATTTCATATCTGTCCACTCCACCTTCGCAAATACCGGCAAAATGCTTTTTAACTTTATCAGCAGTTACCTGATCTCTGATAAGCTCATAGTCTTCTTTTTTATAAGCGATGAGTCCGATATTAGCAGCATCTCCTTTATCACCGCTTCTGCCGTGGCAAATATCTTTTAATAATATTTTCATTAATATTTAATTATAGTAATTAGATCTGCAAGGCTCTGTTCTCTTCCTGAGTCCTGATATTCAGCATTATTAAATTCCACAATGTGAAAATAACCATTGAATAATATAAATTGAATACAAGCGGAAGAATTAAAATTTCAAGCGCTACTACCCAGTAATTCGGATGTCTTAAAAATTTATAAGGTCCGCTGTTTACTAATCTGCTGCCCGGGATCCTGAAAATTTTTGTATTCCAGTACTTACCAAGAGAGGTTAACACCCAAACTCTGCAAATCTGAAGAATAATGAAAAATACCAAAAAAACAGCGTTAAAAATATTAAAATCGGAATTAATAGTTTTGATATGATATCTATAATAATATTCTCCTATTAATGCGAGAAAAAAGCAGGTATGCATCAGTACAATATATTTATAATGGGATTCTCCGAATTCAACAGCTCCGTTGTCAAGAAGCCATTTCTCATTCTTCTTGGAAATGTATAGTTCTGTTAGTCTTTGAAGAATAACGATAGAAATTACTATTTTGAAGATCAGAAGCATATTAAGATGCAGCATATACTATACTCCGTTTATTTTTAATAAAGCAGATGCGCTTGAAAAACCCGGACCCAAAGCCATCATTAATCCGTAACTATCTTTAAAGCCATTTGTAATGTATTCATTTAATATATAAAGAACAGTAGAACTGGACATATTACCGAAATTTTTAATTATTTTTTTTGAAAATTTAAGATCATCGTCCTTTAAATGAAGTGAATTTTCATATGCCTTAATTACTTTTGTTCCTCCGGGGTGTACAACAAAATTTTTCAGATCATTCAGCTTCAGATCATTTTTTTTCATAAAATCCGTAATATCTTTTCGTACATTTTCTTTAACGATATCTGGGATTGATTGTGAGAATACAACTTTTAACCCTTCATCAATAATTTCCCATCCCATAACATCAGCACTGTCAGGGTAAAGTTTACTTTTAGTATCCAGGATCTCGATCTTATGGGAATTATCAAGCTTTTCAAAAGCAGCATCACCGGCAACAAGGCAGGCACAAACTCCGTCAGAAAACAGACTGGTTGCTACAAAGTTACTTTTAGAAAGATCATTCTTCATGAATGTAAGTGAGCATAACTCAACACATACTACGAGAACTAAAGAATCAGGAAATGCTTTAGCAGTAATATAAGCTTTTTCAATTCCTGTTACACCTCCTGCACAACCAAGACCCCAGACAGGTGTCCTTCTTATACTGTCATTCAGCTTCATATCATTAATTATTAAAGCATCCATACTCGGAGTTGCTAATCCCGTTGATGATATAAAAATAATATCAGTTATTTTTTCTTTTGGTACATTAGTTTTCTGAAGGAGCTCATTTATAGACTGAATGGAATATTTTAATGAAAGATCCTGATATAATTTATTTTTTTTACTGAAGGAATGATCATGCTTAAAAAATTCTACAGGAACGCAAAGATTTCTTGATTCGATACCGGTATTATCAAAAACTTCTAAAAGCCGGTCGACATCTTCATAAACTTCAGAAAACAAATTCCGCGCAAGCTCTTTTAATTCATTTTGTTCGATCCAATAAGGAAGTTTAACAGGGGCTGTGTTTACTATATATGGCAAATTAACATTAAGGTTTATCTATATATAATGGATTTAACAGCATATTAATTCCAATTGGATTTTTAAAGGTATGATTATGCACGGGGATGAGCCTGCTTGTAGGCTTTTTTTAATTTTTCAGGAGATATATGAGTGTATATCTGAGTGGTAGATAAGCTTGAGTGACCGAGCATATCTTTTATTGCTACAATATCTGCCCCGTTATCAAGCAAATGAGTAGCAAAAGTATGTCTTAAAACGTGAGGAGATTTTTTTTTGAGATCAGTTATTAATGTAAGCTTGTTCTTTATTATCCTGTTAACCTTCATTGGATAAAGTTTTTTGCCGGAAATGTCGAGAAATAATACATTTTTATTTTTTTCGTCATCAGGCAGTGGCCTGGTTTTCAAAAATTCTGAAACAGCAGTCAAAGCAGAATCACCTATTGGAATTATTCTTTCTTTATTACCTTTACCAAGTACTTTTATAGTTTTAGAATATTTATCAAAGCCTGATATTTTAAGATTGATAAGTTCAGAAAGCCTGATACCCGAACTATAAAATAATTCAAAAATTGCCAGCTCCAGAATGCTAAGACTGAATTTATCCTTTTCCTCACACACAGGGGCTTCAATTTTATTTCTTTCTGTCTGCGCGAATAATTTTGTTATTTCACTGCTGCTCAGATGAGATGGAAGTCTTTTATCTTTTTTAGGAAATACCAGATAGGAAGCAATATTTTTTTTAATATGCTTTCTTGTAAATGCAAATTTAAAGAAAGATTTTAAAGTAGATATTTTTCTTGCAAGAGAACTTTTAGAATATTCCTTATCAAAAAGCCCTGCCATAAATGATTTCAGATCATTCAGAGTTATAAAATTAAGGTCAGTATATTTATCTTCGCTGCCAAAAGTCAGAAAAAGAAAATCACCAAATGAGGAAAGATCATTGCTGTAAGACGAGATCGTATTAGGGGAATATTTTTTATTGATCTTAAGGTAATCAGTAAACTCATTAACAATGCTGTCAAATAAATGATCAGGCTTCATATTGCATCTGATAAAGTAGAAAAATTAAATGAGCTAAGCTTCAAAGCTGGAACGACAATTTTTTCATCACCGGTTTCAGCGCCTACAACTTTTTCAGAAACTGACATGTCAACAACATTTTTAAGAACGTTAACCGGAGATTCGTTAAAACGGAAATTCTTAATTGGATATTTAATTTTTCCATTTTCTATATAAAATATACCATCACGTGTTAATCCGGTTAACAGCATTTGCTGAGGATCAACCGTTCGGATATACCATAATCGCGAAACAAGTATTCCGGATTCCATTGTACTGATAAGTTCTTCAAGAGTTTTCGTTCCGCCTTTCATAATTACATTTGATGGTCTCGGGACAATATCAATATTATTCTTCTCAGCCCAGTATCTTGATGTGGAAAGATTTTTAAGGACACCATTTGTAAACCATTCAGTTCTGCTTAAAGGATATCCTTCTCCGTTAAATGAAGAAGCAGGTGCAAGAGGGTCAAGGGGATCGGAATAAATATTTACATTTTTATCAACCAGCTGTTGTCCGAGCTTAGTTTTAGTATCCTTATCTGCAAAAAAATTCCTGCCTTCGTCTGCATTCCTTCTATTCATAAAATTTACCATCAAGCCCACAATGTCAGCTGCAGCAGAAGCTTCAAGGATCGCAGGATATTTTCCGGGCTTCATTTCCCTTGGTTCGCGTGACAATAAGCTTTTATTAATTGCATCATCGCTGTATTTTTTTATATTCAGATCTTTTATATCCGAATACTGGCGTTCAACTCTGGAGGAACCAGTTCCATCATTTGTTCTGATAGTTGTGGAAAAATTTGCAGAGGTTGCAGTCTCATAAGCAAAAAGCCCTTTTGAATTTCCAACAGAAGTGAATCCTGCATTATTTTCAAAATATCCTGCCGCAGTTATTTCTCCCATGTGCCTTGCCTTATCAATAACATAAAAAACTTTCTCAGCGCATTTTTCAGGTGCAATATCAGCTGTTTCCCTGAAAAATTGCTTTGGTTCAGAATAGGATTTTACCGGATCAAGAGGCTGCATGTACTCAGGATTTTCAGGAGCAAGCATAGCAATTGATTCCGAAGAAGAAACCGCTTTTTTTATTTCCTCTTCTTCAAGACTTGTTAGATTTACAGAGCCTGACCTTTTCCCATAATGTGAGCTGATTGAAATATTAATGTCAGTATATGCTCCGGAGGTTGAAACGGTATTCACTGCAAATCTTATATTATTAGAAACTGTTCCTGTCAGCCCAACCTCAACTGAATCTGCTTTAGAATATGAAACAATTTTTTTTATCAACGCCAATGCGTCAGCTTTTTCCAGTATCATATTATGTCTGCTGTTTTGTATTTAGAATATTTACATCTCTGAATCTTGCAGGCACAGCTCCGTGGCTTACAGGAGAAACCTGTCCGGGTTCACCTTTGCCGCAATTGAAAGAACCTGCAAGCATGTATTCCGATCTATCGCAAAGTGCATCAAGAGAATTCCAGAGGCTGACCGTATTTCCCTGATATGCAACATCGTTAAGCATTCCAAAGATCTTTCCGTTTTTCACTTCCCAGAATTCCTGTCCTGTAAACTGAAAATTATATCTCTGCTGGTCTATGCTCCAGCTATTATCACCTTTAATATAAATTGCATCATCTGTAGAAGCGATCAGATCATCAAATGACATTTTTGATTCGCCCGGCTGCAGGGAAACATTCGGCATTCTCTGTATTGGGAAATGCTTCCAGCTATCACCGAATGCACATGCATGCGATTTAGTTTGTCCAACATAAGAAGCCTGTTCTCTGGTTGTCTGATAATTTACAAACGTCCCTTCTTTTATTAATGGAAACTCAACAGTTTTAACTCCATCATCATCATATCCACGTGTTGCAAGTCCGTCGGTTTGGGTTCGGTCTGCTGTAAGGTTTACAAGATCTGAACCGTATTTTAATTTATTTAATTTATCAGGAGTCATGAAGCTTGTGCCTGCATAATTTGCTTCATAACCCATTGCCCTGTCAAGCTCGGTTGGATGGCCGCACGATTCATGGATCACCAGCCACAGATTTGTTGGATGAAGTATAATATTTCTTTTTCCCGGGGTTACAGAAGGAGCAGCCATTTTCATCTTTGTATGTTCAATAGCTTCTTCAATATCTTTTTCCCATGGGAATTCATTTATATATTCATAACCTTTACCAATAGGAACAGTGAAAGTATTTCTGGATTCGTAGCCACCTTTTTCCTTGTCAATAATGGTAACTGAAGCTGCTGAATTTAGCCTGTAAAGGTCCTGTTCAATTAATGATCCATCTGAATTCGCAAAAAACTTCCATTCATTCACAAACCACATATAAGAATTAACAAAAGATGCACCTAAAGATATTGCAAGCTTATTATTTGCGAACTGTCTTGAAAGCTTATCTTCAATAGATATATCGAAAGGATTAGTTTTAATAGGAGTTGACCATTTACCTGTAAATGAGTCTTCCTTAGTTAAAACAACAGGGATCTTCTGAAGGAGTGAGTTTGCTTTTGCAATTGCGACTGCCTGAAGAGTTACTCTTCTTACTTCAACTTCATTTAAAAAAGCGCTCGCAGCAAATCCCCAGGTTCCTTTTATTAGAACTCTTACTCCAAAGCCTATATCATTTCCTTCGTTAATGCCCGTAACTTTTTGCTCACGGGTTGAGACCAGCTGATTTCTGTTACGGCAAACACGAATATCAGAATAGCTGGAATTATTCATCTTACCGGTTTCGATCACAATATCAGCAAATTTCTTAAGATCATCGGGACCAAGCCTTGAAAATGCTTGCAGCTTTTCATACTCTGCTTTTTCTCCTGAATTTGCAAAGATATTAGAAAGCTGAGAGTTCATTGCTATAGCTCCGCAGCAAGTGGCAGTTGTAGTTTTCAAAAAATCTCTTCTGTTCAAATTAAAGGGGATATAATTGTTAAGGATATTTTTATTTTAAATTTTTGGATATGAAATAAAATACACTATTATTATGCTTTATTATAGCAATAAAAATTGTATTAAATAAAAAAGACCGGAAAGAATTTCTTTCCGGTCTTTTTTATTATAAGACTAATATTAAATTAAAGCTTACTATTTACCTGATTCAGGAGCAGGCTTTCCATCATCGCTGCGATTTACACTTATCAGCTGTTCATTTTTGCTTACAATAATTTCCGGTGTGCCTTTGAATTCTTTAATTTCACCTAATACTAAAACCCATGAGCCAACTGAAATAGAAGATACATCAATTTTAGATTCTTCAAATATTGCGATAGTAAATGATTGGTTTGGCTTTTTATCATCAAAATTAATGAAAGTATTTCCATTTCTTGATATGAACTTATCAGCAACAAGTCCTTTAACTACAACAGTTTTCCCGATATAATGTTTCGCATCTTTAGATGAGATAGTGTCCATTTGAGCAAACAAATTTGACGAAGCGAAGACGAATAAGGCAAAGAAGATTATTATAGTTTTCATTTTTTAAGTTTGGTTTATGTAAGTATAAACGATAAGTTAGTTATAATGTTCCTTTAAAACAGTTTTAATAATGAAACTTTATAATTAGGATCATTAGTTTATAATTATATAGTAACTTACTAAAAAATTTCTTACATTTTTAAAGGTTATAACTAATTTACGTCAATTATGAAAAAATCCATTCTTCTTCTAGCTTTCCTTTTTATCTCAAATCTATCAATTTCTCAAACCAATTGGATACAAAAGTCTTCTTATGAAGCTAAAGATTATAAGAATTTCAGAAATTTAACTTTTGTAAATGAACTGACAGGTTTTTCGGTTGAAGGTTATCCAGGACTTATTTATAAAACATCAAACGGAGGACTAAACTGGATTTCACTTCAGTCGCCTCCTGAAGATTCGTACACTCCAAGTATGTTTTATGTGGATGCTTATAAAATGTATGCTTTAACTTTTAATAAATTATATTTCACTTCGAACAGCGGGAATACCTGGGAATTTATTCATGAATTTCCCGATACCCTTTTCGGACAGCCTCATAATCCTAATATTTATTTCTATAATTCACTTACAGGATATGTCAACAATAATAAATCTACTTTCAAAACAACAGATGGAGGATCGAGCTGGAATTTATTTTTATATCCTCCTGACATGACAGATCAATTTAATTATTATATCGGGGCAAATAAGATATTTTCATATACAGCAGATCCATTTCCATTCGGACATGATCCGACTAAAATTTTAAGATCTGATAACAGCGGGTTAAACTGGTCAGTAAATATAGATCTGAGAAATTATGACAGTTCATTTGTAAAAAAAATAATATTTTTAGATGATAATTTTGGAGTTATCATAACCGGTAAAAATTATTACAATGGCAATTCATATCAAGGCGATGTTGCAACCGGACTCTTAGTAACAACAAATGGAGGAGATTCCTGGTCAAGAAAATCAATATACATACCGTATTATAATAATGCAGCAGTTACCGGGAATCAAAATATTGAAATAGCAGCTAAAGACGGATTCTTATATTCATCAACAAATATGGGAAATACTTTTTCAAAATATTATTATGCAGCAGAACTGAATAATATTGTGAATGTTAAAAATAGTACAACGCGATATATGGGGGGTGAATTTAATTCTTTATTCAGATCTCAGAATTTAGGAATTAATTTCACGGATTTATCATCATTTACAGGAATTCATCGAAATCTTCTTTCAATATCATTTGCAAATTCAAATACCGGATTTGCAGTGGGCTTAAATGGATCAATTCTTAAGACAACAAATGCCGGGGAAAATTTTTATAGTGTTTCAAATTTAAATGGAATATATAACGATTCGGTAAATTACAATTATATTAATTTTTTTAATTCAAATGATGGAATCTTAGCAGGTGATTATGCTCTAAGAAGAACTTCTGATGGCGGTAATACCTGGCAGGATATGACAATTCCAAATACCGGCTCAAGAAAAGCAAATTACAAAAGTGTTTTTTCTGATAAGGATCATGGGATAATAAGATTAAAAACACTTTATGCAGATCAGGGTAAAGACTACTATACATCAAACGGGGGAAATTCATGGAAGATAATAGCGAGTGATACTTCACACGGAGAAGCGCATTACTCCGATTCTTACTATTATGAAGATTTCACATTAACTCAGGACAGGATGTATATAATCCGAAAACATCATTCAAGCTTTATAGGTGGAGGGTCAAGCATGGATTGCGATCTATACAGCAAGGGCTTGCAGGATAGCAACTGGACATCTGAATTTTATGGGGATGGAAGATTTGCTCATGCTGACATTATTAAAAGTAAAGATGATCAGGTAGTGTATCATTATTACGATCAATCAATTAGTATAAATTTTTTAACTCACAGATCAGGAGCAGGAAATTGGGTTTCAGATAGTATTGGATATATTTCAAAGGGAACCTACGGCATTGGAAATAATATTTATTATAGCGCTTCGTTTACAAGCTATGAAAATTTCAATGGAGTTATGGGTTATCATTTTCAAAAAACCTTAAATGCAGGGCAAAGCTGGCTTCAGGGTGATTCTCTTACTTCATTCGGTCCTGCACAATTATATTTTACAGATCCTAATATAGGATTTATTATTGGAAATGGAGGATTGATCTTAAAGACTTTAAACGGTGGAAATGTGGGAGTTGGGAATATCGTCACTACCCTACCGAATAAGTTTATATTAGAACAAAATTATCCGAATCCATTTAATCCGGTTACAAAAATAAATTTCAGTCTTCCTCTTTCAACCAAAATAACTTTAAAGGTTTATAATGTTCTCGGAAGTGAAGTTGCAACTTTAGTGAATTCTGAATTACGGGCTGCCGGTAATTATTCTGTGAATTTTGATGGAGGCAAATTTGCAAGCGGAGTTTATTTTTATAAGCTGGTGAATGAGGACAACCCCGGGCTATCCATTACAAAGAAAATGTTGCTGATAAAATAAATTTGATTTAATATGAAAAACTATTTTTTAATTTTAGTAATATTATTTATAACGAATAATCTTTACAGCCAGACAAATTGGGTAAATAAAACTACTTATAATGTAAATAACTATAATAATTTTGGAAATATAAAATTCTTTGATGCGTATACAGGATATTCAAGTAGTACTCAATACCCGGTTAAGAATAATATTTTCAAAACAATTAACGGAGGACAAAACTGGACATTAATACCAGGACCTAATCAAGATGAAGGGGCTTTTACAGTATTTTTTAGGGATGTAAATACAGTGTATTGTATGGTCAACCAGGCTCTTTACAAATCTTCTAATTCGGGCACAACATGGATTTTAATTAGTACTATTGATTCTTTATCTCAATACCCTTCATGTAATATTTTTTTTAAAGATGATCTCAACGGTTATATTACTTTTGGACAAAAGATGGTAAGAACAACAAATGGTGGATCAACCTGGACACATCTAAATTACATTCCGGAATTTACTGCCTATTCTACATATTTTTTTGATCAAAATAATTTTTTTGTAGCAAGTGGATATCCGGACGGATACACATCCCCATCAAAACTATTAAAAACTGAAAACGGCGGTCTTAACTGGTTTGTTAAGATTGATCTCTCAATTTATGATGGTTCAATGATAAATAATTTAAAGTTTATAAATAATAATATTGGAATTTGTGTAAGTGAGCTTCCTTATGCCCCGGCATATGAAGTTGTAGGAAGAGTTGCTACCAATTTATTTATCACTACAGATGGCGGAAATACATGGAGCCGTAAAGCTGTAAATTTTCCGTATTTTAAAAATGCTTCAATTTCTGAAGATCTTTCCATAAATATAGTCTGCTCAAATGGGTTTTTATATCATTCCGAAGATCTTGGAAATTCATTTTCAAAAAAATATTAAAATGCGGTTCTTTCAAATATCGTCAAAATTAAAAATAGTTCTGTAATGTATTTGGCAGGAGAATTTAATGCTTTTTACAGATCAGCAGATGAAGGAAATACTTTTACCGACATCTCTTCATCAAGCGGTTCTCATAATAATTTATTTTCTATTTCCTTCGGGTTAGCCTCTACAGGATTTGCTGTTGGAAGCCGTGGAACTATTCTTAAAAGTACCGATGCCGGAGAAAGTTTTTTTAGGATCACAAACCAAAATGGATCATTTAGCAATTCAGTAAATTACCATTATGTAAATATGTTTGATATGAATAATGGTATTATAGGCGGAGATCATGAATTATCAATAACATCTGATGGTGGTAATACATGGCAGAATGTAGACCTTCCTAATTACCCTTCCAAATTTACAATTGATAAAGCAGAATTCCATGATAAAGATCATGGGACAATAAGGATTTCGCCAATACGAGGTGATTATTCAAAAGATTATTACACTTCAAACGGTGGAAATGCATGGATCATTATTGCAGCTGATACTTCATATAGCTCGAATTACTATCCTCACGAATCTAATTATTTTGAATATGCTGATTTTAAAACTACTCAGGATAAAATTTATATATTGGTGAAACATCATTCCAGCAGTAATTTTGGCAGTAATGAAAGTACCAGTATAAAGATATATAATATTCAGAATGGACGTATAACTAATTTGCAAAGTGAAAGATCACTCATAAGAAATATCAGCTTTATTAAAAGTAAAGACGATCAAATTGTGTTATGTAATTATGAAGATATGTATCAAAGTTTTTATACAGGTTATGCTAACCAGGGAGATAGTTTATTAAATTCAATTAATGCTTATATGCCCACTTTCTCATTCGGAACCGGAAATAATATATATTTTGGTTTGGGACAGAATGCAGGCGATGGTTTTGTAGGTCAGAATATAAGCAGCTACCGCTTTCAAAAATCAGTTAACATAGGTCAATCCTGGAACAGAGGAGATTCATTAACTACATTTAACCCTAAACAGCTTTATTTTATAAATAATAATACCGGATATATTATTGGTGATGGCGGCATGATAATCAAAACTTTAAACGGTGGAAACGTTAGTGTTGGAAATATTGTTACTTCCCTACCGAATAAGTTTAATTTAGAGCAAAACTATCCGAATCCATTTAATCCGGTTACAAAAATTAATTTCAGTTTGCCGGTTTCATCCAAAATAACTTTAAAGATTTATAATGTTCTCGGAAGTGAAGTTGCAACTTTAGTGAATTCTGAATTACGTGCTGCCGGGAATTATTCTGTGAGCTTTGATGGAAGCAAGTTTGCAAGCGGAGTTTATTTCTATAAGCTGATTAATGAGAATAATCCTGGACAGTCAGTTACAAAAAAAATGTTATTAGTAAAATAATATTTCAAGAGTTTTTACAAATATATTTCCTAAATCAAAGGAGATTAAAATGAGTAAGCATATTTTACTGATGGCTTTACTATTTGTTTCATTTTCCGGTGCTGTATTTTCACAGCAGAGTTTACCTAATAACAGACAAGTCAAATTAGTAAGGATTGATGATGCAATAACTACTGATGATGTTCTGTCAAATCTAAAGTCTCCTGATCTGATAAATAAGTTACGAAATGCAAAACATGTGTCTTCTAATTCACTTCCCTTCTCAGGTTCATTTTCTCCGCAGGATATAAACAATTTTTGGACAAGTGCATATATAACTTCCATGGGAGGAAGCTCTTTTTACAGCAATCAGTCAAATGGAACTCCGGCACAGATTTGGCAAGACCCGAGTAATCCGAATAATATTCATGCAATTTTTACAACTGCTGCATTAGACGGAAATCCGGCTTATCCAACAAGAAATACTGGATATTATTTCAGTTCTAATAGAGGAGCAAACTGGACTTTTGTTATAAATGTTTCTGAAACCCGAGCCGGATTTGGAGCAATTTCAGGAACAAGCGACGGTAATGCATTAGTAATTACTAATACAGGATCTACAGTACACTCACAAATATTTGTAGATGTTGCTCCGGGTGTTGGCGCGTTCACACGGCTTGATCCTGGAACCGGTTATTCAAACCAGGCTTTATGGGGCAGAATTGCAGCAACGCAATATACATCTCTTACAAACAAATATGTATTTATATCCTCAGGAAATATATCAGGCGTTGATAGTACTTATTTGAATGTTGGAAAATCTCTTAATAGCAGCATTTTTACCGGGTGGAACTCAATACATTCAAAAGCTGCGGAAGTTTATCAGATCGCAAAAGGGACAGATGGAAGAATTGGTATTGCTTATTTGTCTGCAGATCAGGAAAATCAGTTTAATCAGGCTAATTACGGGGATGTATTTTTTATTGAATCAACTGATAATGGAACATCTTTCAATCATCCTTTAAAGATATATGACGCCAATCCAAATATAGATTCTCAGGGAGCTTTCAGAGGTTTGAGTTTAGTTTACCTTGGGACAATTCCTAAAGTTGCATTTGATATAGCAACTATAACTACTTCATCATATGCTCCGGGATTACACAGTAAGATCGGCTTCTGGTCACCGGATGTTAATGGTGGAATTTATAAGATCATTGCAGATTCATTAAATACTTTTTCAGGACCAAGGACCACACCTTATAACGCATTAACCTCGATAGGAAGAGTAACGCTTGGGGTCTCACAACATTACCGACCCGAAATATATGCAGCCTTCATGGCTCAGGATACTATTTATGGTGGTCCAGAATTAACCAGCTATTCATTCATTTATTTAACAGCTTCATTCAATGGAGGTTCTTCTTGGAAACATCCTGAGAGATTGACGCCAAGGACATTTCCTCCAAAAGACTGGACTTTTCCTTCCATATCACAATGGAACGATGATGACCAATCCAACAATTATGTAAATATGCAATGCTCAATGGATGACGTTCCCTATTCAGATGTCACAAATCCAAACCCTCTTACTAATTGCAGGAATGAATTTTTTAGAATAACTATTCCAGTCTGGTACATTTCGATTAGAAACATAGATGGTGAGATTCCTATTTCATATTCTTTGAAACAGAACTATCCAAATCCTTTTAATCCGACAACAAACATAAGATTCAGTATTCCAAAACTTTCAAATGTTACATTGAAAATATATAATGTATCGGGTCAGGAAGTTGCAACTCTCGTAAATAATGAAGTTGTATCTGCAGGTGTGAAGGAAGTTACTTTCGATGCAACAACTTTTGCAAGCGGGATCTATTTTTATACTTTGCAAGCGGGAGATTTTAAGGAAACTAAGAAAATGATTCTGATGAAGTAAATTGGTTTATAGTTTATATAAGTGTATAAATAATATTTATATCACAATTATTTAAATAAAAGGAGATAATATGTTTAAGAAACTCTCTCTAACCATTTTTATTATTGCTCTATTAAGCAATTTGACTTATTCACAGCAAATCATATTAAACCCTCAGCAAAAAACCTATTATAAAAATGCTAAGTCAGATGCATTAATTGTAGCGGATGAAAATGTTACTTCTGATATAATAAAAAAACTGGAGTCGGGTGTAGTTCAGGATAATTTAAATTCAGCTCCTCCTGTAAAAATAAATTCTGTTCCATTTTCAGGAACGTATAGTCCTGAATATATTGGCTTCATTGCAACTTTCACTCCAATTGGAGGTAGCTCATATTATCCCCTGCAGTCAAATGCAACTCCCCTTCAGATATGGCAGGATCCAAATAATATAAATAATATTCATGCTGTTTATACAACATGCCCTACTATGGATAGTCCACCAAGTTATCCAAACAGGAGAACTGCATATTATTTCAGCAGTAACAAAGGAGTAACGTGGTCATATGTAATAGATTCTCCAGCTATACGTTCAGGATTTGGAAATATTACAGGTACAAGTGACGGCAATGCTATGATAGTTGATCACAACGGTTCATCATTAGTTCACTGCAAAGTTTATGTTGATGTCGCTCCCGGAGTAGGAGCTTTCACAGAAATTGATCCAAATAACGGGGCACCAAACCAGAGAATCTGGGGAAGAATTATAGCAACACAGTATACTTCTTTTCCTATCAAATATGTGATGATCTCATCAGTAAATAACACAGCTTTTGACAGCACATTTATAACAAAAGGAACATCTTTATCCAGTCCAACTTTCCAGGGTTCAAACTATCAGCCTATAAATTCCAATTCTGCAGAAGGCTATCAGATAGCCCGGGGCTCTGATGGCAGAATTGGAATTACATATATTGCACCGGATGTTGTTGATCTCATAAATGCAAATGATGTATTTTTTATGGAATCAACAGACAATGGTTCAACTTTCTCAACACCTTTGAAAATATTTGATTCCCGAGCAGAAGTAGATTCTTTAGGCGCATTAAGAGGATTAAGCATTTGCTATCTGGGAACAGTTCCTAAAGTAGCATTTGATATAGCCGGGATTTCAGGTACATCTTATTTCCCCGGAAAACCGAATAAAATAGGCTTCTGGTCACCAAATGTAAATAGTGGAAATTATGTGATAATGGCAAAATCAGGACCAGGAGGAAATGTTTTTGCAGGACCAAGGACTTCACCTTTCGATGTTTTAACACCTATTGGAAGAGTATCTATTGGCGCTTCAATGGTCGGAGACATTTTATTTGCGGCATTCATGGCACAGGATACTATATACCGTGTTAATGGTACTGATACTACAAGCTACTCATTTATATATATTACAGAATCACAAAATGGAGGAGCAACTTGGCATATTCCTCAAAGATTAACTCCAAGAACAACGCCGGCTAAGGATTGGTCTTTTCCTTCAATTTCACCAACTAATGATAGATATGGTGTTAATTTTAACGAATATATTGTTAACATTAATTGCTCGCAGGATGATGCACCATTATCTGATGCTTTAACCACACCTGATCCTTTAACGAATCAAAGAAATACATTTGTAAGAGTATTAATTCAAAATCCGATTTTTGTCCAAAATATCAGTAGTGAAGTTCCCGCATCATTTTCACTTAAGCAGAACTTTCCAAATCCTTTTAATCCAACAACAAAAATTCGATTTGATATTCCAAAGCTTTCAAATGTTACTTTGAAAGTTTATAATATTGCCGGTCAGGAAGTTGCAACTCTCGTAAATAACGAAGTTGTATCTGCAGGTGTAAAGGAAGTTACTTTCGATGCAACGAAATTAGCAAGCGGGATCTATTTTTATACTTTGCAAGCGGGAGATTTTAAGGAAACTAAGAAAATGATTCTGATGAAGTAAATGATAGCAAGCAGATATAATTAAAAAAGGCTTTGTGAATTTCACAAAGCCTTTTTATTATGTTAAAATTGAGTTGGAGGTGGAAAAGCTATAACAATAGTGACAGAAAGGCTTTAAAGTTAATAATGTCATTGATCTTCGGGATTCCTGCTTACGCAGGAATGACAAATAACTTTAGAAAATGTTAATGTATATCTATGTTACAACTTCCTGCGGCTGGTCTTGTAATTCTGTTTTATTCTTACAAACAGGACATTCAAGGAAATTACCATCTTTAACTGTG
>JBBRMY010000046.1:0-16034 GCA_038230595.1 Ignavibacteria bacterium | reverse complement strand
AGATGAAAGAGCTGCGATCAATATGCCTATACAGGGAACAGCAGCAGATATGATAAAGATAGCAATGATAAATATTCAGGAAGAGATAACAAAAAAGAAAATGAAATCTAGGATGCTATTACAGGTCCATGACGAGCTTGTATTTGAAGCAAGTATTGATGAGCTCGATAAACTTAAAAAGCTGGTATCCGATAAAATGAAAAATGCATTACCTCTTAAAGTCCCTGTTGAAATTGAAATGGGGATTGGAGATAATTGGTACGAAGCGCATTAGAATTATATGTTACGACACAGGAATGTCTGCTTCATAACTAGTAGAGAATGATGTAGGGGCGATTCATGAATCGCCCCTACAAAAGGTGTATTACCAACAAAAAATAAATTTTTAACAATTGGAAGATTTTAACACAACTTACATAGAAGTTTACATCTTCAAAAAAATTGAAGACAAAATCAGCTATCTTCTATTAAAAAGAAGTAAGGAGAGAAAGGTCTATCCCGGTATCTGGCAGGTTGTAACCGGTAAAAGAGAAAAAGGTGAGAAGATTTATCTTTCAGCAATGAGAGAATGCAAAGAAGAAACAGATCTGGGACAAAAAAATTTCTATGCTCTTCCATTTACAACTACATTTTATTCACCTGACGATGATAAGATCCACATTATACCTTTATTTCTGGCAGAAGCGTCCGATGACGCAGTAAAGATCTCTAAAGAACATGAAGAATATAAATGGTGCGGGCTGGATGAAGCTGTAAGCACTCTGTTCTGGGAAAGCCAGAAAATGAATCTTCAAAGAATAGAAAAGTTTTTAAATGATAAAGAATTAATAAAGAATTTAAAAAAGATATAAAATGATCGTAGTCACCGGCGGTGCGGGATTTATTGGAAGCGCTTTAATTAAAGAGTTGAACAACAGGGGAGTTGAAGATATAATTGTTGTTGATCATTTTGGTAAAGACGATAAATGGAAAAATCTGAACAATTTGAAATATTATGATATTTTTGATAAAGATGATTTCGGACATATGATCTCATCAGACTTTTTAAAGCAGTCAAAAGTAGAAACTATTTTTCATCTCGGAGCTTGCAGTGCAACTACAGAGCAGGATTTCCGATATCTGCTTGTTAACAATTATGAGTATTCAAAATTCCTGTGCGGACAAGCAAAGGAAAATAATATAAGATTTATCTATGCATCATCTGCAGCAACTTACGGCTTAGGGGAGAACGGATATTCAGATGATGAAAATACTTTGGAAAAGCTTCGTCCTCTGAATAAGTATGGTTATTCAAAGCATATCTTTGATCTGTGGGCTTATAAGAATGGATACCTGAATAATGCAGTCGGATTAAAATATTTCAACGTTTTTGGTCCAAATGAATATCACAAAGGTGATATGAGAAGCATGGTAAGTAAAGGATTTGATCAGATACAGGAGAATGGAAAAGTAAAATTATTTAAGTCGGATACTGATACATATAAAGATGGTGAGCAGAAAAGAGATTTTATTTATGTCAAAGATGCAGTGAATATGACTTTGCACTTCTGGGAGAATAAGCTTTATAGTGGAATTTATAATGTAGGAACCGGAGTTGCTAACACATTCAATTCCCTCATTAACCCGATATTTGATGCAATGGATAAAAAAATAAATATTGATTACATTGATATGCCGGATATTCTAAAGTCAAAGTATCAGGACTTCACACAAGCAGATATTTCAAAGCTGCTGAAAGCCGGTTATAAAAAGCCGATAACTCCTATCGACGCAGCTGTCAAAGACTATACTTCAAATTATTTAAATACAGATAATCCATATTTGTAATTAAGATACTAGGGCAGACACACTGACCGTCCTTATACTTTTGAATAATTTTGTAACAATTCGTAAGATATAAATAATATGCTTCAAATTATTTTAAATATAAGAGATATTTAGAGATCGCATAATAAAATAAGAAAATGAAAATAGTATTCGCTTTATTTATTTCCCTTGGCTTTTTATATATGGCTGATAGTGCAAGTGCACAGTCGCTGCCTAACAATATGACAGCTAAGGAAAAGGAATTGATGAAAAATTATGTCCCGCCTTTTTCCAGTGTGGAAACTACAACTCCGCCTGTTTCTCCTGCAAGAACTCAGGCTGAATGGGAAGAAAGCTCCGGTTTTATTATGGCTTGGACTTCTTTCAATGCTATACAGGCACAGATAATTAAATACGGTCAGCTCGAAGGAAAGGTTTATCTTTTCTGCTCAGACTCAAATTCGGTTAAAACATATCTGACTGGTCAGTCCGTAACTCCTACTTCAAACATTAAGTACATCTACGGAGGATTCAATACTATATGGGCAAGAGATTACGGTCCATGGGCAATATATAAAAATGTTGTTGACAGCTTAAGCCTTGTTGACTGGATATATAACCGACCAAGACCTCTTGATGATCAAATACCTGTTCTGCTTTCAAATTATTTAAGCATTCCAGTTTATTCTACCACAACTGCTCCTTATGCTTTAACTCATACAGGAGGTAATTTTATGACTGACGGTAACGGAACCGGATTTTCTTCTAAGCTTATATTAAATGAGAACTCAGGATTATCAACTGCCCAGATAGATACTATAATGAAGAAGTTTATGGGTATAACCCGATATCCAAAGATGGAAACGCTGCCTTATGATCAGATCCATCACATCGATATGCATATAAAATTATTAGATGAAGAAACATTACTGGTGAGCCAGTATCCTGCAGGCATTGCAGACGGACCTGGAATAGAAGCAAATCTGCAATATATTCTTGCAAATTTTACTACATGCTACGGCAAGCCTTATAAAGTGGTTAGGATAATAGCTCCTCCTGGACCAACCGGAACGTATCCGAACAGCGGAGGTGATTACAGAACATATACAAATTCTTTGATCATAAATAAAACAGTTCTTGTTCCTACTTATGCTGCTCAGTATGATTCTACTGCATTAAGGATATATAGAGAAGCTATGCCAGGATATAAAATTTACGGAATTGACTGCAACGCTATCATTCCATCATTAGGAGCTATACATTGCATAACTAAAGAGATAGGAGTTGCTGATCCTGTTTTTATTTCACATTCAGGAATCAGAACTTCACTTCCGAATATTGTTAATCAGGTTAAAGCATATATCAAGACAAAGACCGGAGTTGCATCAGCAAGAATTTTCTGGAGAACTGATACTGTTTCAGCTTATACTCAGGTAAATATGTCTGCACAGCCCGGCGATACATTCATTGCAAATATTCCATCGCAGACCGCTGGAACAAAAATGTATTACTATATATCTGCAACATCTGTGAGCGGAAGAACCGTTGAAAAACCAATTACTGCTCCGAGTGGTTATTATAAATTTACCTATGAAAATGCAACAGGAATTGAAAATCCGGGAAGTTTTGTAAGCACATATTCGCTTGAGCAGAATTTTCCAAATCCATTTAATCCTGTTACAACTATAAAATATTCTGTACCTCAATACGGCTTTATAACTTTAAAAGTTTATGATATGCTTGGAAAGGAACTTGCTTCTCTTGTAAATGAAAATAAATCAGCAGGAAATTATTCGGTTAATTTTAATGCCGGAGAATATTCCAGCGGAGTATATTATTACAAGATGATAAGCGGAAGTTATTCTTCAGTAAGAACTATGATGTTGATAAAGTAGGTTGCACGGATTCCTGCTTTCGCAAGAGTGAAGAAAAGGAATAGTTTCGGCTTTAACCGAAAACAAAAAAGGGAGATCAATTATTGATCTCCCTTTTCTTTTAAAATATATAATGCTTTAATTAATATCTTTCACCCTCTTCATCATAATCATCATTTTCTTCACCGTCAAATTCCTTTGTTAAATATATTTCGATAAGGATCATTTCATCAGAATAAGCAAAATTCTTATCATCCACTATATATTCTACCTGCTTGATCTCAACAGTGTCTCCTACTTCAGGGACAGGGATCGAGGATTCAGTTGTAACAGAATGAATTATTGAATGATCATCATGAAAGTCAATTTGGATCTTCATTTGATTTCTATTTGATTTACAAAAATTGATTTATAAACATTGAATGAAAAATAATAAATGAGTTACTCATTAAAAACAAATAAAATTATCTTGGAATGGTATAGAATGAAGTAAGGAATTTAAACTTTTCCATTTTAATCGGCTTCAAATGTTATTAACTTACTCACTTAATAATTTTATCAGATGAATATAAATTCAGGACGCAAGCAGATCCTCTTGCAGAATTTTATAATAAACTATTCCGAGGAGAATTGGTACAAGCCTCTTACTGAAGCTTTAAAAGATATTTCAGAAGAAGAATTTGATTTCAAGGCGGGAAATGATATAAATACTCTTCGTCAGCTTGTATTTCATCTTATATTCTGGAATGAGAGGTGGCTGCTTCGATTTAAAGGAATTACTCCAGAACCATTTGCAAAAGATAATGATGCAACATTTGAAGTTTCAGATATTAATGAAAGTTCACAAGCGGCAATTAAAAAATTATTTGATGTTATGGAAGACTGGCTGAATGAATTAAAAAATTCTTCAGACGAAAAATTTGATGAAGACAGGTTGGGAAGAAAAGATCTTTCTGCAGAAAAGACAGAGCCATGGTGGGATAATATGATAAATCTTAATGCTCATAATTCATATCACATTGGTCAGATAATGCTGATCCGCAAATTGTATAAAAGTAAAAATAAATAGATAAAACTGAATTTCAGATGAATCGTATTATGATTGTAATAGGAAAGCGTACATAGGTTTATGAATAATAAGACTTTTATACTGAGGGTTACAGCATTATGGGCTTTCAATGAAGCTTTTTTAGGCGGTATACTTCATTCCGTAAAATTACCTTTTACAGGAATGGTGCTTGCAGCTTTTGCAATAATCTGTATAATTCTCATCGGCTCAGTAGATCCAAATGCGATCTTAAAAGCTTTGCTGCTCGTAGCAATTGTGAAATTTACTCTTTCTCCGCAAACACCTTTAACAGCATATATTGCTGTCGGTTTTCAGGGATTAACAGGATATCTTATTTTAAGACCTAAGTCATTTTTCCTGATAAAATGTATTTTGTTTGCAGCTCTTGCAATGATACAAACGGCACTTCAAAAAGCAATTGTGCTTACCCTTGTTTATTCTTCTCAGTTCTGGTCTGCAATAAATAAACTATTAGATTCTCTGTTAAAGGATTTTGGAATAAAAGATCATAATTATGCATTCATTATTTTAAGCATATATGTTTTTATTCATGTTATAGCCGGAATTTTTGCTGCAGTTTTTGCTTACAGATTCTCAAAGATACATGCGGTAAACAGAAAAGATGAAGCTTCAGGTGGAAAGATACTTACACAAAATGAGATAGCTACGTTTTTACAAAAGAAAAAAAAGAAGCATTTAAAGATCGTTCCGTTAATACTGCTGCTGTTCGCAATATTATATGCTCTTAAATATTTTGCAATAATACCTGCTGACTCTGTTCAGAATGATATAATTCAGATAATTATCAGGGGAGCACTTATCCTTCTCATTTGGTCTTATTTTGTAGCTCCTATCATCACAACAATTTTCTTCCGCTGGCTTACAAAAAAAAGAACTGCGTTCAAGGATGAGATAGCAGTACTACTCACATTTACTCCTGAAATTAAGGAGATAGTTAATAAAAGCTGGAGAGATTCAAAGAGCTTAAATATATTTGTGCGCATTCCTCATTTTATAAGTGAATCATTCAGAGTTTTTTTACTTAAAGAAAATTGAACTGCCTGTATTTTTATTCTTATAAAATTTATATTTGTATATGTTAGAATCATACATCCCGATTTTTATTATACTTACAATTGCTCTTCTTTTCGGAGTAGTTAATGTTGCATTCTCTTCAATATTTGGTCCTTCGAGACCTAATAAAGAAAAAAATTCTACTTATGAAAGCGGTGTTGAGCCAATAGGTTCTGCCAGAGAAAGATTTTCAATAAAATATTATATGGTATCAGTGCTTTTTATATTATTTGATATCGAAGTTGTTTTCCTTTATCCTTGGGCAGTATCCTTTGTGAACTTTGAGCCTGCTAAGATGGTTTATTCATTTATAAGCGTTATAATATTTGTTGTACTTTTGTTAATCGGTTACCTGTATGTAATCAGAAAAGGAGCATTAAATTGGGATTAGAAGAGAAATTAAAGAACGATGGTTTTGTAACTTCAAAGATCGATGATCTTTTGAAATGGGCGAGGAAAAATGCATTATGGCCAATGCCAATGGGAATATCCTGCTGTGCTATTGAAATGATGGCTGCTGCCGGTCCAAGATTTGATATTGCAAGATTCGGAAGCGAAGCTTTCCGTTTTTCTCCGAGACAATCAGATGTTATGATAGTTGCCGGAACTGTGACTTATAAAATGGCAAAAGTCGTAAGAAAAATTTATGACCAGATGCCTGATCCAAAATGGGTGATCGCAATGGGTGCATGCACATCTTCAGGAGGTATGTACAGATCATATGCAGTAGTTCAGGGAATAGATCAATTCCTTCCGGTAGATGTTTATGTTGCCGGATGTCCTCCAAGACCTGATAATCTTTTGAATGCTTTAATGAAAATTCAGGATAAGATAAGCGCTAAAACCTCAAGCTCGTTTATTTATAACTAATATATAGTATCTAAACTTATTGTATTAGAACCCCGCAAATCAATTTACGGGGTTTTTTTATTACAATTTTTCCTCTTTTTATTCCTACCGAAACAATCTGCAAAACAATATATCTGCATATTTTTCATTGTATTCTAAGGATATTCATTTTATTTTACAGAACAATCCCCAAGTTTAAGTTTTACTTTAAGTGTTTTGGCATTAAGATTGCTTTAGAGTTACCTAAGCAGTAATTAACTCAAAAGTCTAAACAAATTATAACCAATGAGAAAATACATTCTTCTTTTGATTATATTTTTAAGTGCAAATCTCTCTTTTGCCCAGTTCTCTCATATTAATATGGAAGGCGGAGGAGCAGTTACCGAAATACTTTCAACAAGTGATGGTAACCGTCTTTATGCACGTACAGATAACGGGGGATTGTATCGCTCTGACCGCACAGGAAGTTCCTGGGGTACTTGGCAATTCATGAGTAACTATGCAACAACCATTGGCGGATTGATAGTTCAGGGAATTGCTCTTCATCCATCAAATCCTGATATAATTTATATTTGCTGCGGATGTTATTATTTAGATGCTCTTGATATGAGCAACATCGGAATTTGGAAATCAGTTAATGGCGGAGTAAGTTGGACACATGTAAACTCTTCAATTAATTTTGAAGGTGTGCTTCAGTGGGAAAAAAACGGCGGCGAATGTATTATCGTCGATCAGACAAATCCAAATAATCTGTATGCCGGAGGAAGACATATCGGCGGAACAGATACTCAATACAATACTATTTACAGAAGTAATAATGCAGGCGATACCTGGACACCTGTTCTAAACAATCCAACCATAAGAGGAAATATTGCAACAATAGTTTTTGATCCTTTAAACAGTAATATTATATGGGTAGGAACCCATATTGAACCGGGAGCTTCTTCTAATTACAGCGTACTATACAAAGTAGATCTTACTTCAAATACTGCTACAGAAATTCCTGGCTTCGATGCTGCGACAATGCATAATGCTATTTACAGAGTCGCATTTAATCCTGGTCAGTCTCAGGTAATTCCTCCGCCTTCTCTTGGTTATATTGCTTATGGTGAAGGAGGCAGCAATACTTACGGATTAATGAAAACTCTAGATTACGGATTAACATGGATGGAATCAACTTCAGATCTTCTGAATCCGGGAACAGGTTATATCGGAGAGCTTAACTGCATATCATTCTTTCATAAGGATGCAGCGCCGGGTTACAATTTCATGGTTTCCAGAATGAACAGGCAGACTGATGAAATGACGTCAGGCATCGGCAATTTTACCGAATGGGGAATGAATACATCCGGACCTTATCCAAAATATTTTTATTCCAATTACAGTTATTATGATTGGGGGAAAAATATTAATCAGAATCAGAATCCCGCTAATTATAAAGAATTCTATTCAAGTCATGCATACGGCGTAGGAATCAGTACAAATAAAGGCGCTTCATGGAAATTCATGAATAACGGAATTAATCAGACGGATAATTATAATGTAGTTTTTGAGGACAGAGCAGGAGCACCGGCAGGAAATATTTACATGCCGATGGCTGATCTTACAATGGCAAGAATAATGGATGGCGGCTCAAGCCTTCAGGTTCATGATTATGCCAGGGAAAAATGCAATCCCATCCCTAACTATGATTCGTATATTTCCAATGCTACAAGATTTATTAAATCCAGAAAAATAAATAACACAGATTACATTTCTTATCTGTTAGGTGGAAACAATTATCAGAATGAAACAGGAGTAATTTTTAAGACAACGGATTTTGGAAATTCATTTTCCAGAATAACTCCTAATGGTATTCGGATAAACGAACCGAATCATCCACTGGTAGATGGAATTGGAATGTATGATGCTGCTTATGATCCGAATTATAATTTCAACGGAGAGACAGTACCTTCAAAAATTATGATACTTGTCGGCGGAGGTTCAAGAATTACGAATCCGAATACAACTCCTAATAATATTAAGTTCGGTAAAAAAGAAGATTCAGATCTGAATAAATTCACACAGGATAACGGACGAGGAATTTATATATCTTCGGACGGAGGAGTTAACTGGAGCTTTAAATCAAATGGTATCGAAGAGAAAACTCCTGAGGGTACTGAATACAATATATACGTACCTAAGCTTTTTGATTATCAGAAATGTCTAGCTCTTGATAATAACAACTCCAGATATTATGCTTATTTTAAAGGCGCATGCGGTGATAATACATATGGCGCAGGATTTTTCTATTCTGATGATCAGGGAGAGAACTGGCATAAAGCTTCTTATTTCGGGAAGCAATGGTGTGATAATGGATTTCTTGTAAACAATCAGTCGCGCTCAAATGAAGTTTATCTTGGAATGAATTCATTTATCGATGACGGAGGATTATGGAAAGGAACATATTCCGGAACAAATGCTCCGGCTTTTTCACCGGTCTCTGCCGGACAAGGTTTAGTTTGGAAATCTGTTAAATGTGAAGACGCAGATGGAAACAGACTTGCAGTTTTCGGCAGAAGAACAGGGGACACATTTGATAAACTTTATTATAGTGATAATAACGGAACAACTTGGTCACGTTTAACAAGTGATGCGATCAAGTTACCTTCTATAACATGTGTAAATATAAGAAAAGGCTTTAACGAATTATGGATCAGTACCGGAAGTCAGGGAATTTTGAAGTATGATCTTAATGGTGCAGCGGGAATAAATTTAAATGGAACGGAAATACCTGAGGATTTTAAATTGTTCCAGAATTATCCGAATCCTTTCAATCCACAAACTACTATAAAAATAGATACCAGATCCTCTGAAAAGATATCTCTGGAAATTTATAATACATTAGGTGAAAAAGTTGAAACATTATTTTCAGGTCAGCTTGAAAGCGGACAACATTCATTTGTATTCAATGCTTCAAACTATAGTTCAGGAGTTTATTTCTATAAAGTTTCTTCTGTACATAACGTAGCAGTAAAAAAGATGATCTGCCTGAAATAAAAAGATTTAGGGAAAAAGTTGTAACAGTGATTTAAAGTTGTTTATTTAATCATAATGTTTACTTATTTTTAATATAAGTAAACATTCTTTTTTTAATCTTAATGAAATATAACTATGAAAAAAACATCGACCCTTTTTACCCTTGTTTTGATGATTATAGCCTTTATCTCAATAAATAAGGTATCATTTTCGCAAACACTTCTAAGTGAAGGATTTGAAACAACAGACACTATTCCCGGTGCTGTTCCTCCAGGATGGGCTATTTATAATAATAATCAATACCCTGTTGATCCTTATTCAAATTGGATAGCAATGAATAACGGTGGTCATATTGTACTTGTTTCTAGTCCTTTTCAGGCACATTCGGGTAACAGAGGAATGGTTGTTAGCTGGAATGTAGCGACTGATACAGTAACAGGATCCTTAGGCTTGACAGATGCATGGTTAGTAACTAAAAGTGTTCAGGTAGTAGCCGGAGATTCTTTAAGATTTTTTGCAGCTGGAGGAAGCCAAGGTCATCCATGGTATGACAGTTTACAGATTTGGGCATCTTCTATAGACTCAACGCCTGAATTTTTCTATCTTTTCCCAACGAATAAATTAGGAAGCATCTTATTTCCGTTTTCCGGACAAACATCACAATTTCAATACAAAAGATTTGCTTATGGTCTTGGAGCCTTTGCGGGTCAAAAAACTTGGATTGCCTTTAGATACTATACGAATAATGGAGCAAATGATGGTTATGCAGTTTTAATAGATGATGTGAAGATTGGTACAGTAGTAGGTGTTAACACGATCAGCACAAACGTTCCTGAAAAATTTAATTTGAGCCAGAACTATCCAAATCCTTTTAATCCTACAACCAAGATCAAGTTTGATATTCCAAAAGCTACTAATGTAAAGATCACTGTGTTTAATACAATAGGACAGGAAGTTACAGTTCTTGCAAATGGATTTTTAAATGCAGGTTTTTACGAAACACAATTCGATGCAAAGAATTTATCAAGTGGATCATATTTTTATAGAATAGAAGCAGGTGATTTTATTCAGACTAAAAAGCTAACAGTTGTAAAATAAAATTCTTTAAATATTTATTTTTAAAAAAAGGGGATGAAATTTCATCCCCTTTTTTGTTATTTAAAATGAGTGTTAATATAGTTATTTTCATAGAAATATATTTAAAGCATGTCTCTGAATCGAACCGAACTAATCAAAGAAAAACTTACTTCCTTCAAACTCGATTATTCTGATGTAAACGGTACTTTTTTAATTACTATTCCAAAAGATAATATTCTGGAAGTCTGTAAGATCATGAAAAATAATCTTGGGTTTGACCAGTGCAGAGATGCTATTGGAGTTGACAGATTTACTAAAAAAAACAGATACGAGATCATATATAATCTTTATTCTTTAAACGATAAGGACAGAGTTTTTATAAAAGTTATACTTGAAAGCAAAGATCCGGAATCAATAAGTATTGCATCTGTCTGGAAATCAGCTGACTGGTATGAGCGCGAAGCTTATGATATGGTTGGAATAAAATTTAAAGGACATCCGGATATGAGAAGAATTTATATGCCTGAAGAATTTGAATATTATCCGTTAAGAAAAGATTTTCCATTGATGGGAATTCCTGATTCGATACCACTTCCTAATAAATAAAAAGTTATGTCTCAAACAATATACGAAAAATTAAAAAGTCATGATCCTGAGATCACAAGTTCAGGTCTTTTAGAAGCTCTCGAATCGGAAGATCTAAGCGCCGAATTTGAAGGCAATCTTGATAATGAGATGGTCCTAAACATGGGACCTCAGCATCCGGCTACTCACGGAGTTCTGAGAGTTTTGTTAAGTCTTGATGGCGAAACGATAAAGCGTGCAATCCCGGAGCTGGGTTATCTTCACAGAGGTTATGAAAAGATAGCGGAGAATATGACTTATCATGAATATATCCCTCATACTGACAGGCTTGATTATCTTCAGCCAATGGCGAATAATGTAGCATATGCTCAGGCAGTCGAAAAATTAATTGGTCTTGAAATTCCTGAAAGAGGAAAATATATAAGAGTTATAATTGCAGAGCTTGCAAGAATTCAATCTCATCTGCTTGCAATGGGTGCTCTTGTTATTGATATAGGAGCTATAACACCTTTTCTATGGGCTATCAGGGAAAGAGAAAAAATTCTTGACCTATATGATATTATTTGCGGTGCAAGATTCACAACTTCTTATACCCGAATAGGCGGAGTAGCACAAGATATAACCAGCGAAGCGCTTGACGGTATCAAAACATTCGTTGATGAATTTATTGTAAATTTAAATGAATGCCGGGACCTTGTTGAAAGAAATAAAATTTTCATAGGCAGAACTGAGAATATTGGTTATATGTCTAAAGCAGATGTTATAGATTATGGTTTAACCGGACCGCTTCTTCGCGCATCAGGTATTACTACAGACATCAGAAAAGATAATCCTTATTTAGTCTATGATAAACTGGATTTTGATATTCCAGTTTTTGAAGGCTGCGATTGTCTTGCAAGATATTATGTACGAGCAGAAGAAATGGTACAGTCAACAAGGATAATTCAGCAATGCTTAAAGCAAATACCTGAAGGACCATACAACGCTTATGCAACAAAAAAAGTGCTTCCGAAAAAAGACAGAGTTTATACAAAAATGGAAGAGCTTATACATGATTTTATGATAGTGAATTTCGGAGTTAATCCTCCTAAGAAAGAATCATACAGCGCAGTAGAAGCCTCAAAAGGTGAACTTGGATTTTATTTCATTAGTGATGGCAGCGGGTATCCTTTCAGATTAAAGATCAGGTCTCCTTCGTTCTGCAATCTGCAGTCACTTCCTGTAATGATGAAAGATTGCATGATATCCGATACAGTTGTTATTATCGGTGGGATTGATCCGGTAATGGGTGAAGCAGATAAATAATAATTTTAATTTTCTTTAATGACTGAAACAATAGAAAAGCCTCTTTTTTCTGAAGAGGAAATGAAAACAGTAAATATGCATTTGGATAAGTATCCTACAAAGATGTCTGCTATTATGCCGATACTCTGGATGCTTCAGGACAAATACGGATGGCTATCAGAAGATAATATGAAATATGCAGGCGATCTTTTGAACCTGCCTTATGAGCATGTACTTGGAGTTGCGACTTTTTATACTATGTATTTTAAAAAGCCGATGGGTAAGTATCATCTTCAGATATGTACAAATGTTTCATGCATGCTTTGCGGAGGAGATAAATTGTTCCAATATGTCAGCGAAAAACTCGGAATAAAAAATAATCATGTAACTCCTGACGGAATTTTTTCTATTGAAGAAGTTGAATGTCTCGGAAGCTGCGGTACTGCACCGATGATGCAGATTAATAATAAAGAGTTCTATGAGAATCTAACATTAGAAAATGTTGATAAATTGCTTAATGATCTAAGAATGAAAGCAGGCGCAAATGGTTAAAATTATTTTAAAAGATATTCCTGATCTTGCAAAGGTAGACGTTTATACAAAGAACGGCGGCTATGAAATGCTGAAAAAATGTGTGACGGAAATGAAGCCAGATGATGTAATAGCTGAAGTTAAAAAATCTAATTTAAGAGGAAGAGGCGGAGCTTGCTTTCCAACCGGTATGAAATGGTCTTTCATGCCAAAGGGAAATGAAAAGCCGAAATATCTGGTATGTAACGGTGATGAGTCTGAGCCGGGAAGCTTTAAGGACAGAGAAATTTTCGAAAAAAATCCTCACCAGTTCATTGAAGGTGCATTGATAGCATGTTATGCTATGGGATGCAAGGCAGCATATGTTTATATAAGAGGGGAATACTGGAAATGGATAAACATAATGGAAGAAGCTGTTGCCGATACTTACAAAAAAGGTTTTGCAGGTAAAAAATTATTCGGATCAGATTTTTCAGTTGATATCTATGTTCACAAAGGAGCAGGTGCATACATCTGCGGAGAAGAATCTTCTATGTTAAACTCTCTTGAAGGCAAGAGAGCATATCCAAGAGTTAAGCCTCCATTTCCTGCTGCAGTAGGAGTTTGGGGAATGCCAACAACTGTAAACAATATTGAAACACTTGCAAACGTTCCTGAGATAATCAGACATGGCGGTGAATGGTTCTCTAAAATTGGTGAACCAAAACATCCGGGTACTTTATTGTATGGTGTCAGTGGTCATGTTAATAAACCGGGAGTTTATGAAATTGAAACAGGAATTCCGCTAAAGTCTTTAATAGATGATTATTGCGGCGGAGTTAAAAATGGAAAGCAGATAAAAATGGTAATCCCCGGCGGATCTTCAATGCCTCCGCTTACAAGGGAAGAAGCTTTAACAGTAAAGATGGATGCGGAAAGTCTGAAAGCAATTGAATCAGCTATCGGAACTGCAGGTGTTATAGTTATGGATGAAGATACGGATCTCATAAAAGTATTAAAAAGGATCACTAAATTTTATTATCACGAATCATGCGGTCAATGCACGCCATGTCGTGAAGGCTGCGGATGGATGCTCAGAGTATTGGACAGATTAGATAAAGGCGAAGGAAGGATAGAAGATCTAGATTTGCTTATAAATGTTGCTGAAAATATTGAAGGTAATACGATCTGTGCTTTGGGAGATGCAGCAGCATGGCCGGTTAAATGGACTATAAGAAAATTCAGAGCTGAGTTCGAAGCAAAATGCAAAAATGATAAATACCAGCTTCCGGTACTAAATAAGGTTCACTCTATCAGACATACTCCAGCATATGATAATATCAGGATCTACAATGAGAATAATGTTGTTGAAGATCTCATAGGTAAAGTTCAGGAAAATCTGAACAGGGAAGACGAAACGTTCAGTTAAACTTTTTTTTAATTCCTGTTCCAATTATCTAGATTCGGGACTAATATTATTTTACACAAAAGGCAGCTATAGGCTGCCTTTTTAGTTTTATTAAACTTTTTCGATTTCATTCAGTTTCTGAATTATCCATTCTTTATTCAGCATCTTATTCTTTATGATCTCAATTCTGATATCATCAAGCTTCTCTTTTTGAAAAACTTTATAATCAAAAAGTGCATTTATTACATTTAAGAAGTTCTTAGTATATTCTTTGCGGATCTCATTTAATGAATCTTCTCTGTAAACTAAGAGCCTAAATGCTTTAAGTGTATAATTAAATTGTACAGCTTCATTCAGTTCATAGTAGCATTTTAATTGAAATTCCTTCATAAATATCTTAAACCTGTCAGTCTCGGCTTTAACTTTATTCGCATATTCCAGTGCTTTGTTAAAATCCTTTTTTAAATAATAAGTATTCGCAGTATAATAACTCTCCATTGGTTCCTTATCTTTATCTATCAGCCTGACTTTATATTTATCATAAAATTTTTGTGCAGAGATAAAATCGTCAGCCTCAAAAAAACATTTTAGTGTTTTGCTGAAATGAACAATGCTGATCTTGCTGTCTGTATTTCCAAATTCAACTTTTAATTTAATAAGCTTCTTAATAAACTCCACAGTATCTTTTGAAGTGCCTTCAATTCCAAGATAGGCTCTGTTTGTGAATATATTAATTACTGTATTAGCGAGACCTTCAAATTCAAATCTGTGAAGAAACCTGTGTGAATCCAGATAATGCTTTATATAAAAATAAAAATATTTATCATTTTCCGGTTGGTCTGTACATAAGTACATGTGATAATAAAGATTGACAGCTTTATATTCCTCCGGATTGGTTTTCTTTATTTTATCTATAATATTTCCAAGGTTCAGATTCGTTAAAAATTCTTCTACCTGATTATCCGGCTGGACTAAGTTTTTTGAATTATAAAAAACTTTAATATTGTAATGTATCTGGAATAGCTGGATAAGAAAAAAATGAATAAGAGTATCTCCCTGCTTGAACAGAGTGTTGCTCATTTTGGAAACCATCGCACCAAAGCTGGAGGATAAACGAAGAAGCTGGTATTTGAAAATGAAATGATTATCAGCACCTTCGCTAAGCTTGCTGTATTCTTTCATTACCTGCGAATATTTTTTCTTAAAAAGTTCAGGATAAAACTTTACAATACTATATGCCAGCTCATTATACCTAACCTGGAATCTGTCTTCCTCATGATAGATCACATTTAGAAAACTTTCAAGCAGCTCCAAAAATGTCTGAATAAGATTTTTCATTGTACCATAGTTATACTTCTTCCCCGTGAAGACTTGCTTGAAAAGATCTTCTTTGTCCATAAATTCATAATTAAACTCAGGAGAATATTTTTTCAGGATCTCCCAGAACTTATGAATGGTTTTTGATTTATTATGGAAGGGT
>JBBRMY010000045.1:0-16472 GCA_038230595.1 Ignavibacteria bacterium | reverse complement strand
GCTTTCGCAGGCATGACAAATTAATACTAAAAAAAAAGCCCGATGTTCAATTGAACATCGGGCTTTTTTTTTAGTATTAATTTGTCATGCCTGCG
Organism: Ignavibacteria bacterium; assembly: GCA_038230595.1. Taxonomy (GTDB): domain Bacteria; phylum Bacteroidota; class Ignavibacteria; order Tepidaquicellales; family Tepidaquicellaceae; genus JBBRMY01. The sequence continues at coordinate 16,377 of JBBRMY010000045.1, read as the reverse complement.
AAAGCAGGCATGACAAACTTCCGCGAAGCGGCATAGTATTCAAAATACCATATTAAGTAAATTCTTAAAAAATTATTTTATTTTCATTCTTAATGATCGGATCAGGAACATTTTTTTTAATCCTTTTTTAAAAAATATAATTCATCCATATTCCTTTAACCTCAAACTTTCCGTGATAAAAAATTACACCTCTTATTATCGATAGTACTTATTTCTTTAGTTCTTCTCTCAGGATGTTCAAAAAAATCTGACAAAACCTCTTCAACTAAAGAGGGTTCCGGATTTAATTCTACTCCGCAGGATGTTCTTGATAAGATCAACAGTGCTAAATCAAATCTGATTGGTGGTGGAAATCTTCCTTCTTCAGTTGACCTTTCATCAAAGCTTCCACCTCCCGGAAATCAGGGAGCACAGAATAGCTGCGTTGGCTGGTCAGTCGGTTATGCAATGAAAACTTATAATGAAAAGTCCAGCAGAAATTGGGATATAGTTCAGGGGAATGATATTGTAACTCAGCATGTATTCAGCCCTGCTTACATTTATAATCAGATAAATAAAGGTAATGATAACGGAGCTTTCTTTGCAGATGCCTTCGATCTTCTTAGAACTAAAGGTATTGCCTCGCTTGAAAAAGATCCGTACGATCCATCTGATTACACTTCAAAGCCAGATGCTAATGCAGACAATGAAGCTAAAAACTATAAGATCGCATGGTCAAAAAAGATTGATAAGACTGATCTTCAGGGTTTGAAATCATATCTTTCAAAAGGCTATCCTGTTATAATTGCAATTTCCTTCGACGAAGAATTTATGAAAAGAGACGGAGATGCTTTGGTTACTGACATGGAGGTTAATGCCCAATCCATGGGTCATGCAATGATACTTGTCGGATATGATGAAAATAAAAAAGCTTTTAAATTAATGAACTCGTGGGGAACAGGATGGAGAGACGGGGGATATTGCTGGATCACATATGATGCTTTTAAAAAATGCATTCGTGAATGCTGGATAGCAAAGGATATTGATGGAGATAAAGATATTCCTGATTCAGATGAAGAGCAGATAAGTGCTCAAAACCCTGTTGCAGATGAGCTTGTCACCGGATTAAAAATAATAAATGTTGATTATAACTCTGTTAATCCTGATGATCAGTCCGCAGGAAATTCTCTGAAAATTAATTGCTCAGTTAAGCTTGATAAAAATTTCGGAAACACTGCTCAGATCCTTGCCTTTATAACTTATAAAGACGGCAAACCTGTACTTACTAAAAATTCTAATTATACTTACGGGCAGGATGGGGAAGCAATTGCTTATTCTAAAGTTGTTAATATAAATTCATATAGTGAGCAAACTGAAAATTTTTCGATTTATATTCCATATTCAGCATTAGACCTGGAAGGGAAGTCAAGCGCCACGCTTGTCGCAACTCCAATACTTTTTATTGATGATTTTGATGCAACCGACGGAGATGCAGTACCTTTCGATTTAAAATTGAATTAGTGAAATTATCTCATTGAAATATTATTCAGGTTTATATTTTTAAGTTTGCTATATTTTTGCAATGGTTTAAGATTGCATCGAAACTCCTTAAAAAATGATTAAGTTGATTCCGGTTTACTAACTCTATTTTTTATTCTCCTTTTTTTAAAATAGGTTATTTCCGTTGTTTATAGACTTTAAACAAGCTATCAGGTATAAATTACACTTATACGCTTGTTTGTTCAGCATATTCTGACTAATAGTTAATGTTACCTGATATTCTTTTCTTTACGCGCAGGACCTCCGCGCTTTTACTTCTTTAAAATGAAAACACTTGTAAAAAGATCTGTTAAGAGAGTTCAGAAAAACAGTTCTCCAAAATTAATTAAGAATAAATTATTCCCAATTGTCGCAATTGGAGCATCTGCCGGCGGACTTGAAGCTTATTCAACTATTTTAAAAAACCTGCCTTCAAATACCGGAATGTCCTTTGTAATTATTCAGCATTTAGATCCGGTTCATAAAAGCTTTCTAAATGAGATAGTTTCCCGGGAAACTGATATGAAGGTTAATGATATAAAAAGTGGGATGCTGCCATTGCCTGATAATGTTTACATCATCCAGCCCAATTCAACTGTAACTTTTATAAAAGGTAAATTTCGTTGTGTTCCTAGAAGTAAATTGATGCATAAGCCTATCAATCTTTTTATGAGCTCTCTCGCAAAAGATACTACGCATAATGTTATCGGAATAATATTATCCGGAGCTGATGCAGACGGTGTTATCGGAATGAAAGACATAAAAAGCAGTGGGGGTATCACTTTTGCTCAGGATAAAGCAACTTCAAAATTTACTGAAATGCCCGAGAGATCTATTTCAGAAGGCATTATAGATTTTATTTGTACTCCTCAGGCAATTGCCAAAAAAATTATTGGGATCAGCAGGAGATCAAATTTAATTAACGTAAAAAAAGGGGATGAGTTAATATCGGATGATACAGAGGAACTGGCTAAAATTTTCAAACTAATTCATTCAAATAATGGAATTGATTTCCAGTTCTATAAGCCGACTTCTATCCGAAGACGTCTTTTAAGAAGAATGGAATCGCATAAGATCAGTAGTCTAAAAGAATATTTGAAATACTTAAAGATTCATTCGGAAGAGCTGGATTCTCTGTGCAGTGATATCCTTATTGGTGTAACAAGCTTTTTCCGCGATCCTGCAATGTATGAATCATTAAAGAAAAAAGTATTTCCGGAAATATTCCTCAATAAGGATTTAACCTCACCGGTTAGAATTTGGGTATCAGGCTGTTCTTCTGGGCAGGAAGCATATTCAATGGCAATTGCAATTCTTGAGTATCAGGAAAAAATAAGATCAAAGCACGCTGTACAAATATTTTCAACGGATCTAAGTGAAAATGGAATTAAAAAGCCCGTTCAGGAATCTTCTCACAGGATATTAAAGATGATGTATCTCCTGAAAGGCTTCGGAAATATTTTGAGAAGCATAATGAAGTTTATAGGATACACAAAAAGATCAGAAGCATGTGCATCTTTGCGAAACAGAATCTCGTTCATGACCCGCCATTTTCAAAAATTGACCTGATATCATGCAGGAATGTTCTTATTTATTTAGGACAGGAACTACAGAATAAGATCATGCCGCTATTCCATTACTCCTTGAGTGCTTCAGGCTTTCTCGTTCTTGGCACTTCAGAAACGATTGGGCAGTTCAGCGATCTTTTCGAACAGCAAGATAAAAGGAATAAAATTTACAGAAAGAAAAATTTAACATCCAGGCTTAATATTGATTTCAGAAATATAAAGCCTTTCTCATCTGTTTCAGAAATGAAAAAAGAAGACGAGAAAGCCGAAAGAAAATTATCGAATGAAGAAGATTATTATAAAACAGCAGATAATATTATCCTTAATAAATATTCTCCTCCAAGTGTTCTTGTGAACAGCAGCATGGAAGTAATTCAGTTCCGCGGAAAGTCTAATGATTTTTTTAAGATCCAGCAGGGCAAACCTACTTTTAATCTGTTAAAGATCACTAAAGATGAACTGAATTCTGCATTAAAAACCTTGATCAGACAGTCAATTGAAGAAAATTCACTTGTCAGGAAAAATGATATTGAGATCATTTCAAGGGGAGAGAAAAAAGTAATTAACATTATTGTTATTCCTTTGGGAGGTAGATTTCACCATGAAAAACTTTATCTGGTAATTTTTGAAGAGAATTATCATGTATTTTATCCTTCAGTTATTGCAAATACTGAAAACGAGGATTCAGGGAAAAAAAATAAAATAAGGTATGAATCTGAAAGGGTTCTGAACTTGAAAAAAGAGCTCCTGATCTCAAATGAGAATCTTCAATCATATATAGAAGAGCTGCAGTCTGCTAATGAAGAGATCCAGTCTTCAAATGAAGAACTGCAAAGCACTAACGAAGAACTTGAGACAGCAAAAGAAGAGATCCAGAGTACAAATGAAGAGCTTACAACTGTCAATGAAGAGCTCATGAATATGAATGCAGAGCTTATTGTTTCAAACAACGATCTTAATAATCTTCTCAGCAACATTAATATTCCTGTAATACTTCTGGATAATGATATGAAGATCCGGAGATTCACTAATACGGCAGGTAAGCTTTTGAATCTTATACCCGGCGATGTTGGAAGAAAACTCACTGATATAAATATAAACCTTAGTATTTTAAATCTGAAAAAGATCATTGCAGAGGTCCGAAAAGCAAATGCAATAAAAGAGAAGCTGGTAAAAGATACCAAAAGCAACTGGTACTTTATGAGAGTTCGGCCGTATATGATGGTAGAGAGTAAAATTGAAGGAGTCATTATTGCATTCATTGATGTAACAGAATTGAAAAAAAGCATTTCAGATCTGGAGAAGTCAAACATGGAAGTAATTAGCGTTAATAAAGATCTTAAAGTAGAGATCGGTGAACGAAAAAATGCAGAAGGTTCATTGCGGGTACTTTCGAAACATCTGATAAGCGCTGAAGAAGTTGAGAAAAAAAGGTTAGCCCGTGAACTCCATGACGGGATCAATCAGATATTATCAGTTGTCAAAATGAAGCTTTATTCCACTGAAACAGCTGTGAAAAATGATAATATGAAATACCTGCTGAAGGACATTACAGTTGCAAGAAAACTTCTTGAAAAAGCTATTTCTGAGGTCAGAAATATTTCCAAAACTATAAGGCTTCATGGTATCGAGGATCTGGGTCTCAAAGGCGCTCTGAAGTCAATGGTAGAAGAATTTTCAACGAGACTTAAAATTAAAATTAGCTTTAGGATGAGTAATTTAAAGATAAATATCTCAAAAGAGATCGAAATGAATGCTTATAGAATAATCCAGGAAGCTCTTCATAATATAGAAAAGCATTCCGGTGCCGGAAATGTTAATATTGAACTTTCTTTAAAAAATAATGAGCTGCAAGTGGTAGTTATCGATGATGGGAATGGATTTACAATTTCTGATAAAAAAACTTTACATTCTAAAATGCATAAGTATGGATTGATTGGGATGAGAGAAAGAGCAGAATCTTTTGGAGGTAGATTTGAATTGAGATCAAAAAGAGGAAAAGGAACAGAAGTTTTTGCTACATTGCCGGTAAATTAATTACAACATGAGTAAAAGAGTAGAAAAAATAAAAGTATTCCTTATCGATGATCACCCGATCGTAAGATCCGGAATTAAAACTGAATTTAAAAAGCATCGTAACATTGAATTGACAGGAGAGGCTTCCAATGGGAAAGAAGCTCTGAAGCTGATTGACCCGGACTCTACAGATGTTATTCTTATGGATATCAGCATGCCGGAAATGAGCGGCATAGAGTTAACAGAGAAACTTATAAAAAGGAATAAAAATGTAAAGATCCTTGCTTTATCAATGCATGATAACCGGAATTATATTCTTGAAATGATCCGATTAGGAGCAAGAGGTTATGTAATTAAGGATTCTGATCCGGAAGTACTTATCAGCGCAATTGAAACAGTAAATGCAGGTCTTCCTTACTATAGTTCTGAGATCAATGAACTGATGATAAAGCAGCATATTAATTCTATAAGGAAATCGAAAAAGAAGTTTATTAAAGATCCTCTTTCTGAAAGAGAGATCGAAGTGTTAGTACTTATTGCAGATGGCTGCTCTAACAGTGAGATCGCAAAGAAATTAATGCTCAGTAAAAGAACAATTGAAACTCATCGTGAAAATATAATCCATAAGCTCGAGATCAAAACCATAGCAGGGCTGACCAAATATGCTATAAATCATAATCTCATCTCAATTAAGTAACTATCCGTATTTTACCTATTCAGATTTCTCTTATTCTGCTATAATAAATTTAAATTTTTAGAAAAACTGATAAACTTCACTTTTAACAAAGGAACATGTAGCGCTGCTTTGAAAGGATAAAATGCATGTAAATGCATTTTATCCTGGCGACAGTTGTTATGTTATCCCACATTTATCTCCGTAAGATTACCTATTCTCATTATTCCATTCTGTACTGATTCATTTGAGTTTTCATTTTAATAGATTAGTGCAAAACAATTATTCTAATCAATAAAAAATCATGAAGAGCTATTTTGGTCCTTACGTGAGAACTTCTGCAACAGATAAATGGCATTGGAAAGAAGCATGCCCAAATTTTCCAAAAGTAGGAAGGATAGAAAGTATGGTTTCAACTGTGACACCTGATCCTATAGAATTGTGTAACTTTTGTGCTAACATGGATAATGTTAAAATTGCATATGATGTTACTGAAAGGAACAGAATAATAAATAATATCCATAATCTAACTGATAGACAACTGAGCAATAACAGAATGATCAATGAGGATATACGAAAAGAAAATTTAAATATTGATGATGTAGATTATAAAAGTAAAAAACAAAATTAAGTTGCACTACATCCTTACCTTATAAATAATAAATACCTGAGTTTGATACAAAATTATTTTTGTTAAATGCATCATATCTTATAATAGGGTATAAAAAAAATAATATATGATGAAAATCTTTGGTCCATATCTAAAAAAATCAAATGAAAATAAATGGCATTGGATGGAAAATTGTCCTGACTTTCCGGGAATGAAAGGTGTTATTAGTATGGTTTCTAGTAAGCCGGTATTCTCTAAGGAAGCCTGCTTTAAATGCATGAAACTGGAAGGCAAAAATTTAAGAAATGGAGAACAAAATTACAGAATAAATCAATTTAATGGATAAACAAAAACAATTGCTAAATTGTTATGCCGATTGCAATAGAAGCAAATGTTTTTAATAGAAATAACAAAAACCTTTATTGATTTTAAATTTTTTATTACCCTACACTCTTTAAAAACTTAGGTGCTTCTCTGTTTTTCGTCGCCTGTTCAAAAGCATAAGCATATCCTAGCAGTTCCGGTTCTTTATAAGCTCCTGCGATAAAAGATAATCCAACAGGTAGTTCATGTATTTTCCCCATTGGTACAGTTATATGGGGATAACCTGCCATAGCTGCAGGAGGACAAAAATAAAATCCCGTATTATAATCACCGTTTACCGGGTCAGTGCAGTTTGCAGGACCAATACTTGTGCTGCATATTGCATCCAGTTTATTCTTTTTCATCATATCATCAATTATATTAGCTGCACCTTTAGACTTTTTTAAAGCATCAAGATATTCTTTGCTGTCCAGTCCCTTCTGAGCTTCACAGGTCTCTAAAACTTCCTGTTTAAAATAAGGCATAGCCTCAGCTTCATTCTCTTTATTGAATTTTATTACTTCTGCAAGTGATCTTACTTTTGCATTTGAGCCGGCAAGATATTTATTAAGTCCATCTTTAAATTCACATTGTAGCACAGTATACTCAGCATCTCCAATATCCGCTGTTAATTTTAAAAGTTCAATTTCAACAATTGTTGCTCCTTGTCCTTTCAATATCTCAATTGCATTTTTATACAGCTCTACAACTCCTTCATGACCTGTTAAAAAAGATTTTTCTATCCCAATTCTCTTCCCATTCAGTCCTTTTTCATTTAGGAAAGTTGTATAATCAGTGAATGTTTTACTTTTACTTTCAAGTGTGACTTTATCATTAGTATCAATTCCTGTTAGTGCTCCGAGCAATATTGCAGCATCCTTTACAGTTCTTGCCATCGGACCTGCAGTATCTTGAGTTTTTGAGATCGGAATTATCCCGTTTCTGCTAAGTAAACCTACTGTTGGCTTAATTCCAACTACGCCGCAAAAAGAAGCAGGTGCGATTATTGAGCCATCTGTTTCTGTTCCAATAGCAACTGCACATAAATTTGCTGCTGCGGCAGCACCTGAACCTGAACTGGAACCGCATGGATTTCTATCAAGAACACAGGGATTTAAAGTTTGTCCGCCTCTGCTGCTCCATCCGCTGGTGGATCTTGTCGAACGGAAATTTGCCCACTCGCTTAAATTTGTTTTTCCTAAAAGTACTGCTCCCGATTCCCGAAGTTGTTTTATAATAAATGCATCTTCACTTGCAATATTTCCCATCATTGCTAAAGCACCGGCAGTTGTCATCATTTTATCTCCGGTGTTTATATTGTCTTTTATTAAAACAGGTATTCCATGCATTGCGCTTCTGATCTTTCCGCTTTTTCTTTCCGCATCCATGCTTTCTGCAATGGAAAGAGCATCCGGATTTAATTCTATCACAGAATTTAATTTGATGCCGCTTCTGTCTATTTCTTTGATCCTTTTTAAATACATTTCTGTTATACTTACAGATGTATACTCACCGGATTCCATTTTCTTTTGTAGCTCGTCTATTGTGATCTCATTTAAAGCAAAATCATCTGTAAAATGTATTAATTCCACTTCATGCTCAATTGATTTTGAAAAAGAATTTAAAGGTAATGACGAAAGGGAAGCAGCAGCAAAACTCGCAGCAGCAGTTTTTTGAATAAATTTTCTTCTGTTCATAAAAAAGTTTAAGTAGAGTATGACAATGTCATGTCATAAAGCTACTTAAACTGTTTTTTAAGTCAAAGTGAATTTGTAAGAAAAATTATGTTATAATTCTAAATTCATAATTACTAAAACGTAATTCCTAATTCATAATCTGTAATTATATCTAATCTCTTTTCGTTACTGATTTCTCATCTGAAACAATTATTTTATATGTAAGTATAGCACCTCCCAGTATGGCTATCATAAAGAGTATCATAGCAACCCCCGGATAACCCAGTATTGTATAAGAAGTTTCTACTCTCATTATAATTGCTGCTCCCACTATGGCTGCTGCAAGTATAAGACCAAGTGCAATTCTGTTTGCAATTTTCTGAAGCCCATCCATTAGATATACTTCATCAAAAGCCTTAACCTTTAATTCAAGATCATTTGTTGCAAGCTTATCCAGTATAGTATTCACTCTTGAAGGAAGCTTTTCCATAAACTCTTTTGAATCAAGCAGGACATCATAAGCCTTCTTTGATGATGTCATCTGAAGAAGTTTTTTCTTCATTAGATCATCAGCGTTTCGCTTTATTGATTCATTTGGATTGAATTCCGGATCCAGAGTTCTTCCGACTTTATCTAGATTCAATAAGGTCTTACCAAGCATTGCAAATTCATTAGGCAGTACCATATCATTATCACCGCATAGCTTTGTTATCTCAAGTATGATCCTTCCTATCTCAAGATTCAAAAGCATTGCTGTCTTCTGACGGGAAACCAGTTCATTAATTGAGCTTTTAAATTTTCTGTTCTTTGCGCTGTTATCATTGACCTTACCGCTCAGCTTTAAAGAATATTCTGCAACCTGATCACCTCTTCCATCACCAAGTGCAAGCAAAATATGAAGGAGATCATTTTGAAGGTCATTTGAAATATATCCAACCATACCAAGATCAAGCAAAGCTATCTTATTATCATTCGTTATAAAAATATTTCCGGGATGCGGATCTGAATGATAAAATCCATCGATGAGTATCTGTTTCAGATAAGCTTTAAATAAGCTTTCTGCAAGCTTATCACCATCAATTTCCAGAGTTCGCAAAGGAGATATCGATGTAACTTTTACACCGCTTATAAAATCCATTGTAAGAACTCTGGTTGTAGTATAATCCTCTATTGGTTGAGGGACTGTAATATTCTTAAATCTCTTTAGATTTTCTGCAAGTATTTTTAAATTCTGTGCTTCGTTTTGGTAGTCTAATTCTCTAAGCATTGATTTTCGGAATTCTTCGATCATTGTTCCGACTAAAAATTTCTTTCCTGATTCAGTATGTTCCTGAAGGAAATTTGCTATCTCAAGAATTGCATCAAGGTCATCCAAAACCTGCTGTCTGATATCAGGTCTCTGTACTTTTACAACTACAGTCCTTCCGTCTCTGAGAATAGCTTTATGAACTTGTCCTATCGATGCAGCGCCTACAGGCTTTTCATCAAAGTCCTGAAAAGCTTTTGAAAATCTCATTCCTATTTCTTCATCAACAATTTTCTTAACTGTTTCAAAAGGGAAGGGCTTAACGCTGTCCTGAAGTCTTTCCAGAACATCTATATATGGCTGAGGAAGCATATCAGATCTGGTTGACATGAACTGACCAAGCTTTACGAACGTTGGACCTAATGCTTCAAGGTCATCAGGAAGATGCTCAATTTCCGCAGTTACATCAGTTTTCTTTTCATCTAATATTACATTTTCCAGCCCGGCAGCATTTATAAGGTCGGCATTGCCGTATTTCATAAATAATGCTGCTATATCTTTGTATCGTTTTAAATGCTTCGGTTTAAGCGAAATTCCCATTATAATATTTAGTTTAAATTCCTATCAGGAACGCAATTTTATTGTTAAATGGTTTATTCACTGTAAGAGTTTCCTAAATTATAAAACAGGTAGAGACGCATATTTGCGTCTCCATGTTCCCCTAAGGTCATCATATCATGATGCACGCATGTAAAACAAGTATAGACGCATATTTGCGTCTCCGGCTTCCCGTAGGGGCATCATTTATGATGCCCGCATTAAAATAACACGACCCCGTCGGGGTCGAATATTTATAACAATTAATATAAAATAAAAACGACCCCGTCGGGGTCGAATATTTGTAACAATTAATATAAAATAAAAACGACCCCAGCGGGGTCGAATATTTGTAACCCCTACTTCACCAGCATCATCTTCATTGTCTTTTCAAACGATGCTTCACTACCTGTAAACGATAGCTTATAAAAATAAACCCCGCTTCCTAAATTACTTCCATTAATATTCTGAGTATAATATCCTGCCGGATAATTGTTTGTCACTGCATAAACTTCTTTACCTGATATGTCATAGACTGCCAGCTTTACCAATCCGGCAGATGGCAATTCAAAATTTATTTTTGTTGCCGGATTAAAAGGATTTGGATAATTCTGCATCAATGCAAAATTATGAGGTATACCTATAATGACTTCTGAATTCAGATCAAAATACTTATAGCCTCCGTTGAAATCGATCTGCTTCAATCTGTATTTATAAGTATTGCTCGAAAGATTTCTGTCTTTAAAAGAATATGAACTTGATTGATTTATTGTTCCGCTTCCTTCTACAAATCCAACCTTTGACCACTCAGTTGTTTTTGATAATGATCTTTCAATATCAAATCCTTTATTGTTCAATTCAGAATTAGTTATCCAGTTAAGTGTGACTTCATTTCTCAAAATTGAAGATGTGAATGCTGCAAGCTCAACCGGTAATGCAGAATTCCAGTTGACAGCTATTCCTTGGGGATATGAAATTGATGAATAAAGATTTACAGTTCCTGTTCCGTTTGTATTTGCAGATTTTATATTTCCGGATGTGATATCTCCCCAGTACATTTTATTACTTGTGCCGTCTATAACAAGCCCTCGGATATTGTCCGTTAGCCCGGTTATCACATCTACCTTAGTTACCGGTAGGGAAGTGACAAGACCTTTCTGAATTTTATCGATTCCTGAATCTATCCAGTAAATACTGTTGTCAGCATCATTGAATGCAATTCCCCAGACCTGATTTAATCCTGTGACAACATCCTGTGGCGAAGAACCGTCAATGTTGCACCTCATTATTTTCTTAACTCCTAAACCGTTATCAGCATAATATACTTTAAGTCCTATCGGGTCAAAAGCAACATATCCCGGTGATACAAGACCGGCCGATACAATCGTTGTTACCGAAGTTCCGGTCAAAGTCGATCTTTGTATTTTCTGTGCGGTATTATCAGCCCAGAACATCAGATTGCCTGATACATATAATGCAATTCCTCTTGGTCCTAAAATTCCTGCTCCTGGATTATTTACCAGAACTGTCGAAGATAAAGTTGTAAGATTTATTTTGCTTATAGTTTGATTTACAAAATCTGTCCAGTATAAATTCCCCTGACCCGCATTATCAACTGCAGCACTGAAGCAGCTTCCCACTCCGGTAACTACATCTGTTGGTGCTCCTGAGCTTCCGTCAATTAATGCTTTTTGAATTTTTCCTATGCTTCCGTCAGTCCAGTAGATAGTTTGTGAACTTAAGGAAGAAATGCCTGCAATCAGAAAAATTATAATTATTATACTTTTTTTCATGATCTTTAATTTAAGGATGAGAAGGAAATATGCCCTGCAATGCAATTATCCAGTTCAAAACTAAATAAGGCTGCATATTATTATGTGCTTGTCCGCCGCCTGTATTTTGTAATACTGCTGCATTCATTGTTGTATTAGAAGTTGTGGAAAATTCATTTGTCCCTTCTATATTCTGGGCGAAATAATTATTAGTCGGACTTGAGCTTGAACCGACTGAATTATTCACAGCTATGTTATGATTGTGAGCAGGAATTTCACTCAATAAAAGAGTATGATTCTCTTGACCACCAATCTCTCCCAGATTCCTATTAGTAAGACCTGATCCCTGTCCGGCATGCATAGGGGTTCTTCCTCTGAGATCAGGCAATGCAAAAGTTGTTACTCCGTTCCCGCCATAAGTTGTTCCGAGCAAAGAAAATAATGCCTGATTCGCTCCTATTGACAAAAACTGCCCGTTGCATTGTGCCCATCCGTTCGGAGCAAAATTAAATCCTACGCACATAAGTTCTCCTAAGAATGGCTGTGCGCCTCCTTCAATATTTTTATAATTGTTTACAACTTCATTTCCCTTTACATAAATTAATCCGGTCTTTGATTTCATTGCAAAAAGGTCGTCTGAATTTGCAAGTACAGTTGCTCCAAGAAGTGCTGCTGCAGAGGCTTTCATGAATTTTCTTCTTGAACCTTTTCCTTCGTCCTGCTTTTTGAAAAAATTTAAAATATTCATATTAGTTAATTTTAATTTTAATTTATTTAAACTGTGATGGGAATATGCCGAATAATGAGATAATCCAGTGCATGCTAATAAAAGGCATCATATTTCCATGAGATTGACTGCTGCCTGTAGCAGTCACTGAACCTGAATTCATATTTGAATTATTAGAATTTTTATACCGTCTTTCACCTTCTGAATTTTGAGCGCTATAGTTACCGGCAGGATTACTGCTGGTGCCGTCAGCACTGTTTGCCGATAATGAATGGTTATGAGCAGGCATTTGTAAATTTGTTAGAGTATGAGTTTCTGCTCCGCTGACTTCTCCAATAAGATGGTTTGTTAAACCGGAACCTTGTCCGTTATGAATAGGGACTCTGCCTCTGAGATCCGGAAGAGCAAAAGTTGACGCACCGTCTCCTCCGTATGTTGTACCTATAAGTGTGAAAAGAGTTGTGTTATCTACAATTTGGAGTATCTGTCCGTCACAGAATAAAAAACCTGTTGGTGCAAAATTATATGGAACGCATGTAAGCTGTCCAACATATACATCTCCTCCTCCAAGTGGCATGTAATTGTTCACTATCTCACCGCTTGGTTTTAAAAAACTGAATCCTGTTTCTGACTTTGGGAATACTTTATCTGCATTTGCAAGTGCTGCAGCTCCGAACATTGCTGCCATAGAATTTCTTAAAAAGATCCGCCGCGTTTCAAGATCCTTTTTAGACATTCCGGGTTTGAAAATATTAAATAGATTCATTTTTTTCCGGTTTTAGATTTTACAAATTTTCTATTTACAAAATGTACTTATTATGCAGTATATTAGCAACTATTCAATAAAGTATAATTGTAACATTATATATCTTCGTGCACACTAACTCTGAACTGATTATTTCTAACCTGACAGGCCGTTGCGAAGCAACGGATAGCTTTTGTTTTGAATTCTGCAAAGTGATTAACACTGACCTGACTAACTCTGACCTGACTATCTCTGTCCTGACAGGCCGTTGCGAAGCAACGGATAGCTTTTGATTTGAATTCTGCAAAGTGATTAACTCTGACCTGACTATCTCAGACCTGACAGGCCGTTGCGAAGCAACGGATAGCTTTTGCTTTTGAATTCTGAGTATTGATTAACACAGACCTGACAGGTTATTTTCCCTGTCAGGTCGCTTTTAATGAGAATTTCAATTTTATCATTCCATTCGTTCAACCACACTTCTTCATAATAAAACAGCTTTTATTTAACTATTGTTTTTTATAAATTACTTAAATCCAAGTCCTTATTTAATTCAACCAACCCTTTTATGAAAACTAAAGTACTTTTATTTATTTTCATTTCACTTCTTTCCATTTCTTTAAAAGCACAATCTGCAAGCGAGATATTTGAAAAAGTTAAAAATGCTGTAGTGCTTATCGAATCTTATGATTATGACGGCACAAAATCGAGCCAAGGCAGTGGAGTTATTCTCAACAGCAAAGGCATAATGGTTACTAACCTTCATAATTATGCCGGCAATTCTAAGATAAAGATTTTTCATAATAGTGTTGAGATTCCCGGTGGTGATATAATCGGATTGGATATTAAAAAGGATATACTTGTAATGAAGATAGATGATAATACATTTCCTGAAATTCCTATTGGTAGTACAACCGATCTTAAAATAGGCTCGAAAGTTTTTACCGTAGGCAGCCCGCTTGGATTTGAGAACTCCATTTCAGAGGGAATAATAAGCGGAGTAAGACAGCTTGAAGAAAAGGACTTGCAGACTTTCATACAATTCACAGCAGATATAGCTCCGGGCAGCAGCGGGGGAGCAGTGCTAAATGAAAAAGGTGAGTTGATCGGAATCAGCACATTAGGGATAAAAGGAATGCAGGGATACAACTTTGGAGTTATCATTGAAGATATTATGAATACAAATCTCGGAGAATTTGATACTAAAGAGAAGCTCTCCGCCTTGAACTTCTACTTCAAAGGTAGAAAAATGAATGATGACGGAAAATATTCCGAAGCAGTCAGCAGTTTTTCAGAATATCTTAAAATGTTTCCTAAAGATAAGAAAGCATTCAACTTCAGGGGTATGGCTTACAGCAATAAAAAGGATTTTACTAATGCTATAAAAGATTTTACAGAGGCAATTAAGATCGATCCGAAATTTTTCCAGGCTTATATGAACAGGGCAGAAGTAAAGTATAAGATGAAAGACGACGATGATGCAATTGATGATTTCACAATGGTCATAAAGCTTGACCCAAAAAATGTTGATGCATATTACACAAGGGGATTCTTAAACTCAAGGAATGGACATCTCAGGGATGCAATTGACGATTTCACTTATGTAATAAAGAATAAGCCTGACTATGTCTCCGCCTGGGTAAATCGCGGCATCATGTATTACCGGACAGAAAAATGGGAACAATGTATAATCGACCTTAAGAAAGCAATCAAGCTCGACCCAAGTTTAACCTATGAACTAAATCCACTGATCGATCAAGCAGATCTATTTTGGCAATATAACGCACATTAGGAAATATAATTATAAATATGAGATTACCAAATTCCTATATTAACCGAGTTATAATAATGATAAGAGATCAAAATCCTTCCGAGGAAAATATAATCTCTCAAGTTAATAATGGATTCCATTCGCAACTAGGAGATTTTCTCAAAGGAAAAGCAAAATTCATAATTTCAGAGGAAAGATATGATGAGGCTTATAAAACTGGAAAAGGTAAAGAGATAGAAGATAAGCTTAGTTATGCAATGGCAGCCACACCTTTGTATCAGGAATATTTATTTTTAGAAGAATATTCAAGTCAAGTTGAAAATGGTATGATGAATATTGAAACACTTATAGATTACTTCATGAAGCGTATTTATAAAATGTCAATTGAAACAGATAACAGAATATATTTGAACTCAAATGAATTAGGTGAATATTTTTCAATAACTTCCCTTAGAAAAGTTAAAGGAATTATGAATACTTTAATCGAAACAAAATTAATTAAATCTATCACACAACAAGCTGACCATTCTTATCTCTTTGTAATGGATATAAAGGGTGAACATTACATTGAAGAAAATGGAAATTCTGCATTAATTAAAAATTATTTTAATAATTCAACCGCATATATGGACAAAAGGGTATTTATTACAAAATCGACCGGTGTTCAAATAAATATAGATTCAACAAATTCAGTACAAAATGTTTCAATAAAGAGTTATGAAGATGTTGATAAAATATTGGAAAAGATGATTCAAATTTTAAAAACAGATGATCAAAATTCTGTCGAAAATAATGAAGAGCAGATCTTAAATATTGAATCTTTAAAAACGGAGATAAAAAAGAAGAATCCTAAGTTTGAATATATTAAAGATTATTTATCTATTGCAAGTAACTCAATTAAAATTGCAGAATATCTTCCGGGTGTGTAAAATATTTTGTGTAAATGGATATTTCACTTAAGATGTTTTTCTATCCTCTCTTCAAAAATAATTGATAAATGTGATATTATAAATGCCCAGTTGCGTACCGGCATTGTCCATTTTTTTGACAAGTCCCTGTATGCCAGATAAAGCATTTTTAGCAAAGCATCATCAT
>JBBRMY010000044.1:0-16882 GCA_038230595.1 Ignavibacteria bacterium | reverse complement strand
TAATCCCGGAGTGTTTGGAGAAGAAATATTTAATGTAAAGTAATCTGCGCAGTCATATAAGATCTCAAAACATTTTTTATAATCATCTGTAGCATTTTCATTCGGAGTATCTTTGTTCTTTCCGATATTAACGCCAATAATAAAATCCTTACTCGTATGCTTTTTTGCTTTTATAATATTGTCTCTTACTTTAAGAGCGCCTTTATTATTAAAACCGAGCCGGTTTATCAATGCTTCGTCACGTTTCAGCCTGAATATTCTCGGTCTATCATTTCCTCCCTGAGCAAGTGGTGTTACTGTTCCTACCTCAATATGAGAAAATCCTACTGCTTCCCAAAATCTTATGGCAATTCCATTCTTATCAAATCCTGCAGCAAGCCCGATAGGGTTTTTAAAGAACCTGCCGTCTTTTAATCGTATATTAGTAACATTTCTGGTTTTGGATCTGAATATGGCCTTATAGAAAGGAGAGAGAAATGTGGTTAAGGTAACTACTTTTAAAGCAAAATTATGAACTGATTCAGGATCGAACAGGAATAGAACAGGCTTTATCAGATGTCTGTAGATCAAATTTTCCTATTAAATTAAGCTCTTAAAATGCAAATAGTCTCTGAAAACTTGATTTTCAGAGACTATTTAAGGATTTTACTGACATTCGTCGGAACGGCAGGATTCGAACCTGCGGCCTCCAGTTCCCAAAACTGGCGCGATACCGGGCTACGCTACGCTCCGTGTAATATATAATTTAGCGAATTTTAGAATGGCATTCAATGGGAAATAACATCATCCTGACAGGTTTTTAATCCTGTCAGGTCAAATTCTTACTCGTTCTCCAATTCCTCCAGATAATACTTCAATACCATTTCTATCACATCATATCCATAGCCTCTTGAGAACATATATTTGAATGCTTTATTTCTCAGTTCATCCTTTGTCTTAAGCTTGTTTTTCTTCGCATACTTTCTCAATAGATTCACTCCGGATGAGATCTCATTTTCTGTTGAAAAATTTTCTTTCAGCGTTTCTTCAATGCTGTCTTTTTTAAGTCCCTTCTGCATCATCTTCATGAAAAGCATTTTTCTTCCCAGACCTTTTTGGCGGCTTTTCATTTCTACATAGTTCTTTGCATATTTTTCATCGTCCAGGAATTTTAATCTCTGAAGGTCTTCGATAACTTTGTCAGAAGATGTTTCTGAAATTTTTTTTAAACGAAGCTTTGATCTTACTTCTTTTTCTGTGCGGGGCTTGTATGCGAGGTAATTGTATGCAACTCTTTTTCCATATAAAAATTCATCAAATGTTCTGATCTCTTCCAGTTTCTTGTCATCCAGTTCGTCTCCGGAGCTGATCTGAAATTCAAGCAGGCTCACATCATATAATCCGAATGCAAAATCACCATCGAGATAAATATTATATCTCGTCTTATCTTTTTTCTGCTGCTCGATTTTTGTGATCTTCATAAGTACTGCAGGTAGATCTACCAGTTTACCTTAGTGTGTCCGCGTTTGCTATAGTATAAAATGAAAAGATAGCAGGGTACAAATATCCAGTATGCCTGCCGGCTACCGATGCTCTCTATATCTGCTAAATATCCATACAGAAGCGGGAGCAATGCTCCGCCGGCGATAGCCATTATAAGAAGCGCTGAACCGGTTTTTGTGAACTTGCCTAAACCTTTAATTGCTAATGGCCAGATCGCCGGCCACATGAGCGCATTTGCAAGTCCAAGAAGTGCTATGAAAAGAACTGATGTATAGCCGCGTGAAATTATTGCAATGCAGCTGAATAGAACTCCGACTATTGCTGAAACCGCAAGAGCTTTCTGCTGTGAAATAAATTTAGGAATAGTTATGATGCCGATAATATATCCGACAACCATTGCTGCGAGAGTATATGAAGTAAATATTTTTGCTTCAGATAATGGAATTCCGATAGACTTACCGTATGTTCCAATTGTATCACCTGCTAGCACTTCAACCCCTACATATAAAAATAATGCAATTACTCCAAGTATAAGATTCGGGAATTGCATAACGCTGGTTTTAAGATCAGCAGCCTTATTTTCCGGAGTATCATCCTGCTCCTGTTCAAGTTCAGGAAGAGGGGAAAATTTCACGAACAATCCAAGTACAGCAAGCACAATTGCCATTATGGTATAAGGAAGAACAACACGCAGAGCAAGAGCATCAAGCTTTGCAGCTTTCTGAACTACGTCAAGAACTGCAAGCTCTTTTGTAAGGTTGTCTGCATCTGCAAGAACTATTGCTCCAAGTATTATTGGAGCAAGCACTCCTGCTACTTTGTTGCAGATACCCATAATACTGATCCGCTTCGCAGCGCTTTCAATGGGACCAACTATTGTTATATATGGATTCGAAGCAGTTTGCAATATTGAAAGTCCTGTTCCGATTACGAACAATCCGGTTAAGAACAGAACATATGTTCTGCTGTAAGCAGCAGGAATAAACAGCAAAGCACCTAATGCCATAACAAAAAGCCCGAGCATCATGCCTTTTTTGAAGCCTGTCTTTTTCAATATCCACGCTGAAGGCAAAGCCATTACGAAATACGAAATGTAAAAAGCGAATGCGACGAGTAAAGCCTGAAAATTATTCAGCTCGCATGCTATTTTCAAATATGGAATTAATGTACCGTTAAGCCATGTTACAAATCCGAAAATAAAAAAGAATACACCTAGTATAATGACCGGCATCATACCTGACCTGCTGTTCGTTGAATTCATTATGGGATTTAATTTAAACTCTCAGAATATAAAAAATATACACAGGTATTACAATTGTTATTAAGGGAATATCCCATAGCGATTACATATTTTCTAAATAGAAGAATCGGTATTTTATGTTATATTAATTCAATTATGGCAAAAGATCCAAAGTCAGATCTCTCTGAAAAAATAGTGTCACTTGCAAAAAGAAAAGGCTTCGTTTTCCAGTCTTCTGAAATATACGGAGGATTGAACGGCTGCTGGGATTACGGTCCTTTAGGTGTTGAGCTGCTTCGTAACATTAAGGAAGCATGGTGGAAAGAAATGACTTCTCGTGAAGATATCGAAGGTTTAGATGCTTCGATCTTAATGCATCCAAAAGTCTGGGAAGCATCAGGTCACGTTGAGAATTTTACAGATCCGCTGGTTGACTGTAAGGAATGCAAAGCAAGATTCAGAGCTGATCAGCTTGACGATGTTGAATGCGGAAACAAGGGATACAAAGGCCGCAAGGCAAGCAAGTGTCATGCCGAGGGAAAATTCACTGAAGCAAGAAATTTCAATATGATGTTCAAGACTTTCATAGGTCCGCTTGAAAGCTCTTCAAATGCTGTATATCTGCGACCTGAAACTGCACAAGGGATCTATGTTAACTTTCTTAATGTGAAAGAAGCTTCAAGGCAGAGAGTTCCTTTTGGTATAGCTCAGGTTGGAAAGGCTTTCAGAAATGAGATCAATACTAAGAATTTTTTATTCCGTACTCGGGAGTTTGAGCAAATGGAAATGCAGTTCTTTGTAAAGCCCGGTGAAGATGAAAAATGGTTTGACTACTGGAAAGAAGTTAGATTCAACTGGTTCATAAAATACGGAATAAAAAAAGAAAAATTAAAATTCCTTCTTCCCGATAAGCTGGCTCACTATGCAAAAGCCGCTGCAGATATAGAATATGATTTTCCTTTCGGGTGGGGTGAGATAGAAGGTATTCACAACAGAACTGATTATGATCTTTCACGTCATCAGGAAATGTCAGGCAAGAAGCTTGAATATTTTGATGATGCTGCAAAAGAAAAATATATTCCATATGTTATTGAAACTTCAGCAGGTGCTTCGAGAGGATTCATGGCTTTTCTTATAGATGCATTTGATGAAGAAGTTATTAATAAAACTAATTCTGATGGCAGCACTTCCTCAGAAACCCGTTCCGTACTTCGTTTTCATCCGGCATTAGCACCTGTGAAAGCTGCAATATTCCCTCTTGTAAATAAAGATGGAATGCCTGAGATCGCTGAGAACATTACAAAAGATCTCCAGAAGCATTTTAAGGTTTTCTATGATGATTCAGGAGCTGTCGGCAGAAGATACAGGAGACAGGATGAAGTTGGAACTGTTTATTGCATAACTGTTGACAATGAAACTCTGGAGAATAACACTGTTACAATGCGTCACCGTGACACTATGCAGCAGGAAAGAATAGGAATAGATAATATCAGGAATTTTATGATGGATAAAATTTGTTTCGAAAATTAATTTAATAGAATAATTTAAACAATTGGATATTGCTGTAAAAATTTTAGGTTACACAGCTGCTTTCTGTACTACATTTGCATACTTGCCGCAGGTAATTAAAACGGTCAAAACCAGACACACCGCTGATCTTGCATTACCAATGACAGTATTTCTTGAAATAGGAATATTCCTCTGGCTTTTATATGGCATCATGGTCAGCGACTATCCCATCATTGTCGCCAATGCTATCACATTTATATTCACGACTATTATTCTGATCATGAAGCTGAAGTATAAGTAAGGTATACCTGGCACGAATTTTTGAATAACATGTAGAGACACATATTTGTGTCTAAGAAAATGAAGTGGTTTTAATCATCTATTAACCGTATGCTTTTGTTGTAAACCTTAGTAGAAAAAGTTTTCCAAATCAAAAACCTTATTACCTTATTATATTCTAATAAGGTAATAAGGTTTTTTACATTGTAGGGACAGGTCGCGACCTGTCCTTACAGTTTGTTAGAATAATTATGCGATAATTGCTGAACCTTTTGATGGCTGTTGGTGTCGTTCCGATAAATCAGAACTAAAACACCAACAGCGGCGAAAAGAGGTTGGGATCTTGGTTTTTGTAGAGACGCGATGCTCGCGTCTTTTAATATTATGTGCATTATTGTGGTTTTAATCATCAATAAACGTTGTGCATTTGCTTTTAACCTTAATAGAAAAAGTTTTCTAAAATCAAAACCTTATTACCTTATTATATCTAAATAAGGTAATAAGGTTTTTTGTTTATAGTTATATTTTCTATTAACGTTGTAAAAAAATCAAAGTAAGGTTTCATATATTGTAGGGACAGGTCGCGACCTGTCCTTACAGCTTGTTAGAACAATTATGCGATAATTGCTGAACCTTCAGATGGCCGTTGGTGACGTTCCGATAAATCGGAACTAAAACACCAACGTCGGACGTGTAGAAGTATTTTAAAAATAAAAATGGAAGTTCCACTGGAACTCACTATTTTGAACATCAACAGGTTTTTCTTTGGAAAATCTTACCATTGTTTCTGTTTCGAATCCAAAGAAAGGAAAGAAAGCCAGTCCGGCGCTGTATCTTGAGCGGTCATTATTTTCTATATCCCTGTTTGGCTGCATGTATTCATACTGAGCTCTCAGCTCAACCCCTTTAACGATCCTGACATTTAATTCACCGAACGCAAAAAATGTTCTTGTAAGAAGCGAGTCTGTGTTTTCAGTAAAGTCAACCTCACCAAGAAGAGCAACCTTGTCAAACAATCCGATCTTCATAAATCCGGCTGCCGATTTCCTGTTAAATGTCAGTGGAAGGGAGGCATATTTATACGGGTTATTGAAAACAGAAGCGCCTATATTTACGTGCACATTATCTTTTATATGAAAAGTATAATCAGCATTTGCAGTTACCATTTTATGGGCATCCTGATCAAAAAAATCTGTATTTAGTCCATTGAATAATCCAACATTCATGTTCAGATCGCCGGGTGCAATACCCAGCTCGAATCCGGCATCTGCATCATAAGGAGTGTTCAACAAATATTTTCTTTGAAAAGCTCTGTGCTCAACTATCCGGATACCATAAGCAGGCTTGAATCTTCCGGCAAGAAAATATGCATCGAGCGGAAGCTTTGAGATCATTCCGTAAGCTTCATACTTTACAGGAAAATTCGGGATCGCAATTCCGGATGTAATAAAAATATTTACTATGTCATTCACTTTTACATTAACATCAAGATCGCCCTGCATTGTCAGAAATGTATTAAAATTAGTTCTGTCAGGAACTTCATCATCTATCTGGGCAATTCTTACATCACCTCCGACACTAATGTGCTTATTTATTTTAGGAGAGAATTCCATCTTACCTGCTATTTTTTTAAACATATCCATGTACAGCTCATCTTTCGCGTATTTCAAACCGTATCCCTGCCGCATAGAACCTCCGTCCGGATTTACATGACAATCAGCGCATTTGCTGCCTGTGTATGCAGCAAATCTGGGATAAGCATGAAGATCAGAAATTAATACGATGCATAAAAAAAATAAAAAGAGTGAGGATATTTTTTTCATTTGGTAAGTTTAGATTATTCAAAGATAGTAATACGGGGAATATAAAAAAAGCCTTTCGTAGGATGGGAATTATAAATCTAACAGTATAAAGTAGAAAAGAAAACACATCAGGATGGACGTTGGTGATAAGAGTGTAAGGACAGGTCGCGACCTGTCCTTACAGTATTTGTAAAGACGCTGGATCCCCGATAAAAGCATTTGGGGAAATGGGTTTTATTGAACCCTTACATGTGAACAGTTACTGTATCATCTTCGGCATTATATTTTGCTTTATAGCTTTTAAGGTTCTTCGTTGCGGGACCTGAAGTTACTTTTCCGGTAGCAGTGAATTCTGAACCGTGACACGGACAGGTAAAGCTTTTTCCGTCATAGTCAACTTCACAGCCTTTATGCGGGCACTTTATGTTCAATGCACGGAAGCTTTTTCCACCGGTTCTTATCAGCATTACTGATGAAGTTATCATTGCATATCCACCGTTGCTTCCAAGATCAGGATAATCTGAAAGACTGATGATCTTATCCCCCTGCAGATCTTTAGATTCATATTCTCCTGCTCTTGCCAGAATATCATTAATATTCAACGAGCTCAATGCTGCGGTGCCCAGAATTGCTGCACATGCAGTTCTTTTAATAAAATCCCTTCTTGAAGAACCTTCTTTTTCGTTTTCCATTTTTGTTTGGTTTTAAATTAAAATTATTTTTTTACCGGTTTTACAATTGTTACTTTTCCTGTTGCTCTTGGACCTCTGAACGTTGAATAGCTCCAGTCACCGAACATTGATGTCTGATCAAGGTACAATGAGAAAAAAACATTACTGTCAGCTATTCTGGGATTAGTATTTACGAATGCTTTTCTTTCGAAATAATTTATATTTCCGCTGAAATCTCCATTCATTGAGCTTCTACCCGGGAAATCTTCCTGAAAAACTATTTTAAAATTATAATTTCCTTTAAAGTTCGATGTATCAGCAGATTCAATTATGAAATCGCCTTCTGCAACTTTATTCAATCCTGTACTGTCGTACATTACAAATGTATAATTGCCTTTTTCAATAAGCAAGGGAGCATTACATGAACAAGTATTTTTTGTTGTCGTTGATGATGATGTCGAAGCACATCCGCTGATCATACTGCCCGATATAACTACAGCTAGAAAAAAAAGAATGCTTAGTGAAAAATTTTTCATTTTATAATTTTTAATGGTAAATAACATCAGCAGATAAGCATAACAATATTAATGAAATTATTTTACGAGCATCATTTTTTTTACATCCGTGAAAATATTATTGCTGCCTTCTGCAATGATCTTATAAAAATAAACTCCCGAAGTCAGATTGTATTTAGAGGTATCGAAAAAATAATTGTAATCTCCCGCTGAAAGTGAATTTTCATTTATAAGACTTGCAACTTCCTTTCCGGCAATATCATAAACTTTTAAAGATACTCTGGCAGCATTAAGCAGATTAAATTTTATTGTTGTTGACGGATTATATGGGTTCGGAAAATTCTGAAGCAAATGAGGACCTGCAGGAAATTCTGAAGAATTCACATATTGTGTCAGGCATGAAGAAGTTGTATATGCAGCACGGATAGTATCACCCGGGAGTGGTCCGAAACCGGCTGAAAGATTTACTGCTCCGTTCAGATGACAATAGCTCATTATTGTTCCGGATCTTGCTCTGGTTGTACCAGCGCATGGACTGTTTTCAGGTGTTATAACACAAGTATCAATACCTCTTATCTGTCCGTTTATTGGCCAGTGACATGCAAAAGTATGATAAGAGCCTACATTATGCCCTAATTCATGAGTTACTACATTCACAGTCCAGGAGTAAGTAGGAAAATTATTGAAATCAGGATCAATATTGCTGAAGCCATATCTTCCTGAAGAATCGCTTGCATTATATGAAGTACATAATGTTCTTATCCAGGCAATGCCTCCTAATTGTCCATTGTGCCCTGTTGAAAGCAGGTGTGCCAGATTACCCGTAAAGTTATCCTGTTTTCTTGCACCGAATTTTATCAGTATATCATATGAATCATTAAGATTAGCATATGGATCTGTTGAAGTCCATCCGGAAAAGCCAGATATAGTAGTTACGATCCCTTCATTCTGATAGATCGCAGCTACTGAATTAAAAAAACCTTCTGTAAAATTTGCAGCTCCCTGCAACCCTCCGAATCTTGAGATCATATTAAAATCACCTTCAAAATAAATACGGATCGGAATTGCGGATGTAAGATTACTGTTATGAAATTCCTTTATCTGTTCTTTAACATCACCCATTGACCGTTTGAACTTATCTTCATTTTCATCCACTCCGCATTTAAACTTATTCTTAATTTTCAGGTTCAGGTCATTATACAGAATGTAGTCATTAGTAAATTTATTTTTATCATCCTTGATCGAGCCAAGCACATAATTGCCCGTCTCATCTGAAAAAACACCCATAATATTATCATTGAAAACACTAAGAGAAACAAATGAATTCTTTTTGTTCTTTATTACTCCTCTGTAATGAACACCGGGAATATAAGTTACCCGGGTTTGGCTTTCTCCGGACAAACCATAAAGCTTAAAGTTATCTTCAGTAACTTTTGCTTTTGTAAGCTCAACTTCAATTGAGGTATTGTTTATGTATGGAATGGAAAGACTTATATTCTCTTTTTCTCCTGAAAGAATTTCTGCCTGTGAATTTTTATTCAGCGTAAGAAAAGATGCATCATTAACATACTCTGAATATGTTTTGCCTGAGTAATTTGAAGTTGCATTAAATAAAGGAAGCTTATCAAATTTAGCTGTCTTCTTCTTCTGATCTATTACGTTGGAAATACTCATTACATCTCTGTTTGCATCTGCAACTGCTTTATTATAAGATATTTCATTCGGAGCTTTTTGAGAAAACCCTATGAATGAAACTATTGCAGTCACAAGCAATACCGGTATTATTGTATAAACTTTTTTCATTATTATTATCTTTTTAGATTTGATTATTTCTCTGATGAATTTTTAATTTTACTATCTTTGCCTGTTGTTCCTGCCGGTGAAGAAGCTGTTATTATTTTCTTATATAGTAAATTTCTGCTTATGTTTACTCCAGTAAGAGTTAGTTGCTGCGGATTAGTTGTAGTATTTACTTCATATTTATACTGGTTATTGCTTCCCTGATACGTTATGGTTCCATTAGTAACAGTGACAGTTCTTGTAATTGAAGTTTGTCCGGGACATAATAAAACTGCTGAATGATCGAGCGCATATTGAACAGTTTCTCCTCCACATACATCATTTAAAGCGCCGGTCTGTGATTGAAGGGTCCAGTTTCCGACTACATCTGCTATATTATCAGTATTAGAGTCCAAAAGCTTGCTGCAGTCCATTCCTGTTAATGAAAAGCCAAGGCAGATAAGTACTGTTAATGTCCTTAATGCAGGTTTAATAAAGCTCAAATTCATAAAAATTTGGTTTAATGTTATTAAATATTAGCCAATATTAACTAAATATGCAGTAATAAATTGTATATTATTGTTAAACCCACGTAATATAATTTTGTTTCCTGATTTATCTCTTTTCTGAAGTTTTATTTGAGGTTTTAATTCTATCAATTTTTTCTACCTTTATTAAAATTCTATTCATGAAAAATAAAAGCATCACAAAAAAAGAACTTATCTATGGAGTTATCGGACTGATCGTATTTGCAATTTTATTTTCAATAGTGTTAAGAAATTATAAAAGTGAAGCCGATAAAAGATCAGTTGGAATTGTAGATGACAATAAGATCAAAGACTGTATTCAGTCATCTATTTCTATTACAGGTATTGACCCGATAAAAGGTGAGATCAGCGTCAGACTGCTTATGGCTCCAGAAGGAGAATATATAAATGATAAAGGGAGGCTGACAAAGGATATAAATGTTTTTGTGAATGCTTCCTCAAACAAGCAGGAGTATAATTTTCAGAAAGACAAGCTGATCAATCCGATGGATGTCACACTTTCGCTGTATGACGGACTGGCAACTGATTATCCGTTTGATCATCATAAAGCTGAGTTATTCTTTTTTATAGAAACAAAAGGAGGAAAGGATTCATCAGGGCATGTAACGGAAGATGTGCCTATACCTGCTCAAATAGATTTTATGGGATCTATTCAGGGATATAATATTGATGCTGAAAAAGGAGATAAGACAGATGCCGAAAACAATGTAGTATATATTGATATTTCACGTTCAGCATCGGTTAAATTTTTCTCATTTTTTGTAGGTATAGCCATGTGGCTTCTTTCCGGCATAGTTGTGTTTATGACTTTGTCCGTTTTAGTGAGAAGAAGAAAGATCGAGCTGGGAATGTTTGCATTTATGTCGGCAATGATATTTGCTCTGCCATCACTCAGGAATATGCAGCCAATGAGTCCACCGATCGGAACGATCATGGACTATGTATCATTTTTTTGGGCAGAAGGTCTTATTGCACTATGCCTTGTTTCCTTAGTTATGACGTGGCTTCTGAGACCCGGAGCAAAGGAAATTAAAGCGGAAAAAAAGGCAGCGGAAGTTATAGAGAAAAAATAGAAAATTTGAAATTAATTTAATAAAATATAGAGACGTATACTTACGTTTCTTTTTTATTGGATACGAGCATTCAATATTTATATCCACACCAGAAAATTAATGAATTCCACCAACCGCTTCTCTGACAGAGTTGAGAACTATTTTAAGCACCGGCCAGGATATCCGGATACAATTATTCCTTATCTGAAAAAGAATTTTCAGATAAGGAATAATAGTTTAATAGCGGACATAGGATCGGGTACAGGCATTTCTTCGGAATTATTTCTTAAGCAGGGGTTTAATGTTATTGGCATTGAGCCGAATAAGGAGATGAGAGAAGCGGCTGAAAAGCTGTTAAGCAAGTACGACGGGTTTACCAGCGTAAATGCTTCAGCAGAACAGACGGGACTTGATGATAACTTTGCGGATATGATAGTCGCAGGACAGGCTTTTCACTGGTTTGACCTTGAGAAATGCAAGGCGGAATTTAAAAGGATATTAAAGCCGGACGGAATAGTCTGCCTGATGTGGAATGAAAGATTGATTGATAGTAACGAGTTTCTGAGAGAATATGAAAAGCTGATATTACAATATGGAACGGATTATGAGAAGGTGAAGCATACCCGTTTAGGATCTGAAGATGAGGAAGCTATCGATGAATTTTTTGCACCTGAAAAATTTGAAGTTTATTCGGTGCCCAATTATCAGTATCTCGACTATGAAGGATTTAAAGGAAGGCTGTTGTCTTCTTCTTATATTCCTCAGAGTGGTGATAGGTTTGAGAGTATGATGGGAGAGATGAAGTTATTGTTTGATAAATATCAAAAGGATGGCAAGGTTGTTCTGGAATATGTGACGAGGGTTTATACAGGGAGGATGTGAGGGGGATTTGTTTCTGGTGGCTGTTGGTGAAAACACCAACAGCGGAGAGCATATTTCCCTTCGGATGGCTGTTGGTGAAAACACCAACAGCGGAGAGCATATTTCCCTTCAATTGGCTGTTGGTGAAAACACCAACAGCGGCGGGCATATTTCCCTTCAGATGGCTGTTGGTGAAAACACCAACAGCGGCGGGGTATTAGCAGTTATGCCGGAACGTTCCCACGCTGGAGCCCCCGATAAAAACATTCGAGGATAAACTCCTGAACGAGATGTTATTTGGAGAATATTATTCCGTTTCTGAAAGTTTTTCAGCTCTGTCGGCGGTTTTGAGTTTATCGATAACACCTCCGATATCACCTTCCATTATATCGCTTAGGTTATAAAGGGTGAGACCAATTCTATGGTCAGTCAGTCTGTTCTGCGGAAAATTATATGTGCGGATCTTGTCGCTTCTGTCCCCTGACTTTACCATATCTTTTCTTAATGATGAAACATCACCTGTTCTTTTTTCAAGCTCCTTTTCATAAAGCCTTGATCTCAAAACTTTCATTGCAGAAAGCTTGTTCTTTAGCTGTGATCTCTGGTCCTGACACTGAACAACTAATCCTGTAGGGATATGAGTTATTCTTATTGCAGTTTCTACCTTGTTAACATTCTGACCGCCTGCACCGCCTGATCTGAATACATCTATCTTAAGATCTTTATCATTTATTTCAAGTTCAAACTCTTCTGCTTCCGGGAGTACTGCAACTGATGCGGCAGATGTATGCACTCTTCCGTTCGCTTCTGTTTGCGGTATTCTCTGAACTCTGTGTACTCCACTTTCATATTTGAGATCGCCGTAAATATTTTTGCCATGCACTTCTATAACCGCTTCCTTTATTCCACCAGGATTGGATGATTCACTAAAATCTATTGTATCTGTCTTCCAACCTTTTTTTTCAAAATACCTCATGTACATTCTGTAAAGATCAGCGGCAAATAGAGAGGCTTCTTCTCCACCGGTTCCGGCTCGTATCTCAAGTATTGCTTCTTTTGCATCCAGTGGATCTTTAGGAACGATAAGTTCTTTTATTTCAGCTTCGAGAACAGTAAGCTTTTCATTTAAAGCTTCCATTTCTTCTTTTGCCATTTCTTTCATATCTGCATCTGTTGTATCGTAATGAAGCTTTTTGTTTTCTTCATGTTCTGATGTCAGCTTTTTATATTCTTCAAATTTTGTTACAATTTCTCCAAGATCTGAATACTCTTTTGTAAGTGACCTGTATTTATTTTTATCGTTTGTTATCTCGGGCTTTGAAAGCAGATCTGCGATCTCATGGTACCGGGCTTTTACTTTTTCTAAATTCTCAAACATATATTTATTTTAAAATAAAAAAACGCAGGGACATGATCGTACCCTGCGTTTATTAAAATTTTTTGTGTCTACCTAATATTTACCGGGAAATTCCGGCATGAACCAATTAAAGTTTCTCACTATCCAAAATATAATAATGATAAAAACGAGAATATATATAAAAAGCTTATTATTTAAAAAATTGCGAGGATAAGAACCTTTGACCAATGCGATAAAATTAAAAACGATAAGATAAATCACTATAGGAATGAATAAAGCTAAGAGCGGATTATATGCTAAGGCTAAAAGCAGATCACCATTAAGAAATGCATGAGTACCCCGCAATCCTCCGCAGCCGGGACAATACTTTCCTGTAAGCGAGTAAAACCAGCATGGAGGGTAGAGAGTGTCTCTGACGGGATCAAAGCGCCAGAGAATATAAAACAAAGCGGCTATGCCTGAAAGAAGCATAGCCGCTATAGATCTTGTTTTATTTTTTAGATCAGATTTCTTTGCAATAACTGTATTCATCTTGAAAATGGATCATAATAAATGATCCTGAACAGTAAAAAATTATTTTACAAGATTGAATTTTTCTCCAAATTGTCCGATCAAAGGAAGCGGAGTCATTTTACCACCTAAAGCATTCATAATTCCCATTATGTAAAATATCAGCAGTGGAATATAAAGCACTAATCCAATACCGCATGTTATTGTTCCGACAATACCAACCAGAAGATTCACAATAAGCAGAACTATAGACTGCTCAGTGTGGAACATAACAAATTTATTCTGCTTCATATCTTCCATTAACAAAGGAACAAAAAATACAAGATAAGCCACGAAAGCCATTGTCTTGCCCTTTTCGATCTCTTCAGGAGTTGCAGTTACTATTCTTTCTGACGCCATTTATTTTTTCCCTCTTTTTTTATTTGTATATATTAAATGATTTTGCAAAGCCGCCAACTACAGGTAGTTCTTTCATTTCTCCTTTTGAAGCATTAATAATACCAAGTATCATCAAAATGAAAAGACCAAGCTTAATAACTCCATAAATAATAGATCCTCCGCAAAGAGGAAAAGTCATCATGTTTGAAAAGAGCATCCTGTCAATGAACATAAAAAGGATCCACAATATGACCCAAGCTATGAATAGCCCAAGCCCCTGCTGAACATGGAACATCACGAAGCGATTATTTTTTTGAGTTAAAAGCGGAATGAAAACTAGAATACCAAGGTAGGCAATAATTGCCATAACCTTTCCATCGGATTTGTCTTTATCGGTTATAGCGTTTGGATCAGGATTGTTTGTTTCAGCCATTTAGTTTGATCTCCATTCTAAGATCTTTCGATCTTTTTTAATTGAGTTAATTTTGTATAAGGAAGAATGTTTTTAAAAACCATTTTCAAATCCGGCACAAATACAAAAGATCATCTAAAGATCGCCTTAATGCTGCCCCAGGTACTTCTGATACCTGATATAATATGTGAAACTGTGATCGAATTCGAATAAGTATAATTTCCGGAAGCATCTTTACATTTAAGTCTGTAGTAATATAATGTAGCTCCGTTAGAGGAAACTGAATTATCTACATAGGAATAGTATGAGTTATTACCGGTGGATGTTATAGTGTTAACATATAGGAAATTATCAGGAGTGTTGACGCTTCTTTCGACTTCGAATTTTGTTGCCCCGCCTTCATCAAGAGTTTTCCATTCAATCAGAACACCGTCAGAGACATTCTTAGCCGTGAAATACTGAATATTTACAGCAGCGAAGATCAGTGAAGAAGTAACCAAGACCATGAAAACAATTGCAGAAATTCGTAAAGTTCTAATCATTATATAATCATTAATACTATAAAAAATATATGTTCAAAATCCTATAATTTCAAGTGAAATTACAGGAAAAAATAAAAAAACCCGGAAAGACCGCTCTTTCCGGGTTTGTAAATATTGTGCAGATTAATTTATGAAACCGGTACAGTAGGTCTGAAATCGTTAAGACCGTGTGTGTTTAGCTTTACATGAATCATTACCTTACGTCCATTACTTGTGTTTGTTATTGATTCAATATAAAGCATCCCATAAAGATTATATCCGTTAGCAAGAACTGTACTTCTTCCTTTTAAGTAAAAACCATAAGCCAGGTAAGGATTAGCAATACCTATGTCAAATCTGAATGTAGTATGACTTGTGAAATCTAAAGGAGTGATCGCACCTGTATTATTATAATATGTTGTTAAGGTGTCGAAAACATCATGTGAGATAGCCCAACCTGTTGTGAACTTTGTTTCGTTTCCGATCACGTCTAACGGGTTTGTTCCGTCACCTGATCTTAAGTACATATGACCTGAACCACCTGATGAATCGGGCATTTCTATATCTCTGTCTCCTGACATATCAGCTTTAATCTGTCCTGTTAAAGCATTAAAAGCATTACTGTCTGCAGGTTGAAGTAATTCCTTTAATGAGATATCATACTCTACTAAATATGGATTTGCGACAGATGTCGGAGTAATCACTGAATCCTTACAAGACATGAAAACCATGCTGGAAGAAAGTGCAGTTAGGAACAATACTACTGATAATATCTTTTTCATAATTTAAATTTATTTTTTTAGAAAATCGTTCTATATGTTAAAGTTCAGTTTGAACAAAAAGTTCCTCGCAGATCTTAATCCAATCTGCAAAATAATATGTTAACAACTGAATTATATACACTTAAAATTAACAATTATAAAAAATAAAGTATATGTTAAAATTTTATGCTTTAAAATTCAGGATAAAAAATACGATCGATAGACTGACATTTTCCGGTGCTTGTATCAATTGATGCTATAATACCGGCAATATGAAGATCTTCCAAGCCGGTTTCATGCTTTTGCGGTGTCTGGAATATAAATCTTTTTATTGAAGTTTCTTTTTTCATTCCGATCACTGAATCATAGGGACCGGTCATTCCAACATCGGTAATGTAACCGGTACCTCCGGCTAAAACTCTGTTATCTGCTGTCGGAGTATGCGTATGCGTTCCGACTACAACTGATGCTCTACCATCTACATGCCAGGCAAAAGCTATTTTCTCAGCTGTAGCTTCTGCATGAAAATCAACAAAAATTAAATTTGTTTCCGCTTTAATTTTTTCGTAAACCCAGTCAAAAGTCCTGAACGGACACTCAATTGATCTCATAAATACTCTGCCCATCAGATTAATAACTCCGATCTTAAATGAAGTATTTGGTATCTCAAAAATACCAAAGCCTTTTCCATAAACTCCTTTGGGATAGTTATGTGGCCGAAGCACAAATTTATTGTCATTTATAAATTTATGCGCCTGTATCTTATCCATTGTATGGTTGCCGCCGGTAAGAACATTAATATTCAATGCGAGAAGCTTCAGCGCATCTTTTTCAAGCGTTCCGATGCCATCAGTGATATTTTCTCCATTGGCAATTACAAAATCAGCTTTGTATTTTGATACTAAAGAAGGAAGGAAAAGCTGCAGATGCTTAAAGCCCGGCTCACCTATTACATCACCAATGAAAAGTACTTTTATAATGGACAAAAATTATTATTTAATTAGTTTAGGTCAGAAATATTTTGCCGTATCGTAGCCTTTCCACATGCAATATTTTTTGAGATCGGACTGAATCGCCTTAAAAACTCCTGCAAAGGCAAGGGCATCATCTCCAAATCCTATCACAGGTAAAAAATCAGGAATAATATCAATAGGGTTCAGAAAATAGACCATCGCAACAGTCAGTAAAGTTATAGTTTTCCAGGG
>JBBRMY010000043.1:0-17065 GCA_038230595.1 Ignavibacteria bacterium | reverse complement strand
GCTTCGGAACGTTTTTATTTTTAGCAAAACATATGCACATCTCAGAAAATACCACTGACCTCTTCCTGGAAATAAATGATTTTTCCGGAAACGAATTAAAGAATAAGGAAGTTCTGCTTGCTATTCTTGAACTATCTGAAAAGAATAAAGCTGTTTTCAATGATCTGATATTTGCAGGAAAGTATATAGATGGAATGATGAATATTATTAATGATAAATCTCCGGAAGAAAAAACTAAAGAATATCTGAGTGCAGAATTAACTGTAAATCTTGAAAAGATAGTTAAACTGTTAAAGGATATTTCAGATGATAACAAATATGATGGCAATAAATATATCAGCATAGAAATTCCCGGGAAAGATCATTCTGACGAGGTAACTTTTGATCGTCCACAGGATCAAGCAGGAGATGAAAGAGTACAGGAATTATTCAGAAGCAGATTTTACAAATTAGACCCGCAGTCACTGTTAAATTTAATTTCATTGTGCAGTGATCTGGCACATGTTAAAAAGTATTACAATAAGAATTAATTACATATTTTCAATAATTATTTCCCTTCAAGTTCTTCTATTTTTTCTATAAGTCATTTTCTTCTTATAATTTTTGCTTCTGAGACCTCATTCTTTAATTCATCCAGCCTTCCCTTTGATTCCCCAAGCTTTATTTTAAACAGTCTTGTGCTGTAATTGACAAAGTTCCTTATCGGTATAATCAGGTTTTCATTCCAGGAGCCTTCCTCTTTAATTAAATGCTTAATGCTGTCTGCTACATAAGAAAATCCATCAAAATTATTTATCTCGTAGTAAATCTTTAGCTGCATTTCCTTTACTATCCATTTATCATTTATATGCTGATAACTTGCATTAGAAAGATAATTCAAAGCTGCTTCATAATCTTTTTTATGATAAGCAATATTTGCATAAGCATGATTTACAACATGCTCTGAATCTTTTCCTGCAATTACAGATCTATACTTTTCAATAAAATTTTCTGCAAACTGAATTTCTCCGGCTTCAAATGACATAAAAAAAATTCCTCTGAACCAACCCGGGTCTATCATTCCGTTATGCACTACGAGCTCATTTTCAACTATTTTTTTTACAACTTCAAACTTTAAGTCTGTATAATCTTTATCTTTTTTTAATTTATTTATGTTGCAATAATTAAAGATATGGATATAAAAGCTGAAGCATTCTGCTTTAGTGAAGAAATGTAAATTTTTTTCGATAAGTTCTTTTACAATATATAGAATATCATCACAGCTTTTATCGCTGTATAATTTAAGTAAAAGACAATAGATCTCAACTGATTTAGAATCCATAAACTCTGAATTTTCTGCCATACTTATAAGCTGTTCCTTAAATTTTAAATCATATGTCTTACCAAAAAAATATTTCTCAAATTCCGCAAAGCTATAAACCCTTAGCATCGATGAGAATGTATATTTTGTCAGATTCATTATCTGCTTTTCATAACTGGATCTTTTATATGTTGGATCTTCTTTCAGCATATATTTAAGTTCAATTTCATCCAATATACTATGCCTGTAATAGTATTGAGGATCCCTTAGGGGCTGACCTTCAAGATAAAGTATTATCTTAGCATGCTGTTTCCAGAATAGCTTGTCGGCATTTTTTAAGAAATAGAAATTAAGAAGATCCAATTCATATTCAAACTTGTCATTTTTATAAACTGAGTAAGAAGCAAATTCTTCGGCTATCTTAAAAAGATTGCTGGAAAGTCTTCTTAAAATATCATCCTGATATTTTTTATCAGGATAAAGTGCTGCAAAAATATTTTCCCTGGAAAAGTTTTTATTTTTGAATGACGGATAATATTTAACTATTTCATCAAAGAAATGTGTCACCTCACTTCTGTTGTTATGGAAGCCCGAATGAACATATTTTGTTAATCCTTTGATATCCTCCTTTGAAAGAACTTTTATAAATTGTATAAGGATGCTGTCTGAAAACTCGCTTTGAGAAGTTGGATTCTTTTTCAAGGATTATTTTTTTTAAAAAATAATTGGGACAAATTTAACAGTGGATACTCAAAAATTATGCAAAAATGACAGCAATTCCAATCTATATTTATTCTGGAATATATTATTATGTGGGACAAATTGATTTTTTTCTCTTTGCTAAATTAGTTTAGCTGAGATATTTTTGTAAAAGACTTTAAATTACGCCCTGTGAGAACGAGAAAGAATCATCAATCTTTTCTTATTTTATATTTATCATTGAGTTTCCTCAACTCACAGAGGCGGACTATATCCTCTACGGCATTCCTTAAAAGTTTGCCTGGAGGGTAGAGTCCATTATTTTCAGATCTTTATTTTTTGAAACTAAATATTCAATGTTATGAAAAGAACTTACTTCATTTCAATGTTTTTCGCATTTACTTTTGCGATCTTTTACATTGGCTGCAATAAAACAGACGACTCGATCGTTACTCCCCCTCCAACGGGCGGCGGAGATGGAGCAACACTTGCTTTGACTTCTACTTCCCAGGGAAGTCTGGATTATGATGGCTTCTCGCTGGTAGTTGAACCGGGAGATGTTCCTAAGAATACAGACGGTACAGCCGGTACGGTTACATTTTCATTGAACTCTTCTTCATCAATTGAAAGCGGTGTACCAACAATCCCTTCAGGTTATACTGTTATTGGTAAATATCTGAAAGCAGGTCCTGAATCATTTAATTTTAACGGACCAATTACGATCTATTTCCCTGCATCAAGCCAATCTTCCCCTCAGGGTTTAACTGTTATGAAATACAGACAGGATTTAAACACATGGAAAATTGTTCCTCCGGGAGCAATTGATTCAGCAGGTAAAAGGATAGGGGTGGATGTACTAAGTCTCGGTTATTATGTACTTGTAAAATCCGCGACTACAACAGATCAAACAGATTTCAGACAGGGCGGATGTGTTTTTGACCATCAAGAACTTTGGACTAATTATATTCTGACTGTTAAGAGTGCCACTCTTGAAAAGCCTGAGCAGTTAGCTTTCTTCGACGATGGTTTAGTTGGAAGAATTTATGTAGGACCGGAGTTTTTGGGCTGCCCTAATGGTAAAACTAAAGCAATTGTTCCACAAGGGTCATATGAATTTTGGGTTTCATATAGAGTTTGTCAGGGAAATGATCAGGCTATTTATACTTATAGCCTTCCGGCAACAGTAACAGTAAGTGATCCGCTTAATTTCTTATTTGGATGGTCCACATATGAAGCAGTAACATATGTACCTTTCACACTGCCAATTGGTGGAACATCAATACTGGGAAGACCTACAGGATCAGGAGGATGGCCTACACCTACAGTTCCATATGGCTCTGGTGTGTTTCAGGGAACATTAACCTGGACAAATACTTCAGGAGACGCTGCAGATATGGATTTGCATCTATACTGCCCTAACAATATTCATATTTATTATGGGAACAGATCTAATGCTGATTTCTCCCTGGATAGAGACTGGCAA
The DNA here is from genome assembly GCA_038230595.1 of Ignavibacteria bacterium. Taxonomy (GTDB): domain Bacteria; phylum Bacteroidota; class Ignavibacteria; order Tepidaquicellales; family Tepidaquicellaceae; genus JBBRMY01. The sequence goes on along the minus strand of JBBRMY010000043.1, from coordinate 13,583 downwards.
AGCACTTTGGGCTCAGCAACTGAAAATATTTATAGCCTGAGAAGTGTAATGCCATCGGGTACGTATACAGTTAAAGTTATGAATTATGCAGGAGTAACAAAAGCTTTTAATTGCAGAACTGTGCTGAATGGATCCGCAACTAATTTTACCGGTTCTCTTGCGGCAACAAATGAAGCTTTGGTAAGAACGTTTACGATACCTTAACAATTTACTTCATATAATATTTAAAAGCCGCATTCTAATCATTCAGAGTGCGGCTTTTTTTATTAATCTGAATATTGATAATTTACTTTGATAATTCATTAAACTCTTCATCCGATAATATAATTTCCGCTGCCTTCAAATTTTCCTTCAGGTGGTCCAGAGATTTTGTTCCGGGTATAAGAAGTATATTCTCCGATTTTTTAAGCAGCCATGCTAATGCAATCTGTGCCACTGTTGCATTGTGGGCTTTAGCAATTTCACTTACTTTTTCTTCCAGTTTTCCGGGACCTGATGCAAGAGGATACCATGGAATAAATGCTATTCCTCTCTTCGCAGTGTAGTCAACTTCATCATCCCATTTTCTTTCGCCAAGGTTGTAAATATTCTGAACAGAAGTTATAGGAATAATCTTTTCAGCTTCTTCTATTTCTTCAATACTGACTTCCGATAGTCCGACATATTTTATTTTTCCGGCTTTAACTGCTTCTGTAACAGGTCCGAGTGTTTCTTCGAGAGGTACTTTAGGATCGATCCTGTGAAGCTGCCAAAGATCTATACAGTCAACTTTTAATCTTTGTAAGCTGCCTTCTATATTACTTTTAATAAATTCAGGTGTTCCGTTGATTGTCCATTTACCGGCTCCGGCTCTTTCAAATCCACCTTTTGTAGCAATTATCAGATCTTTTTTATAGGGGTAAAGTGCATCAGCTATGAGACTTTCGTTGGTTTTCGGACCATAAGCTTCGGCAGTATCAATAAAATTAACTCCGCAGGAGACTGCTTCCTGAAGAACTTTCATTGCATTCTCTCTGTCTTCAGGATCACCCCACACTCCTTTACCTGTTATCTGCATTCCACCAAAGCCGAGACGGTTAACTGATATCTCATTACCGATTTTATATGTTTTCACTGACATTATCTTTTATGATATTAATATATTTTACGAACAATAAGTTTCTTTAATTAATAATAAATTTTAATGGAGGCTTATCCGATCAGGCTTTTATATCTGAGAGAGAGCTTTTTATTAGGCTTTGCTTTAAATTCCCTTTTGATATTTCTTTCATAATGCTTGTAAACCTTTTTAATATTATTTATCTCGCCTCTGTCCTTATATATTTTCATAAGCTTCATAATAATATCTTCATCAGTCGGATCAAGAAGAAAGGAGCTTTCAAGCAGCTCAATACTTTTTGCAAGATCATCGGAAGCTTCATAATGCTTCATGACCCTGTTCATAGTATTATAATAAAGATATTTCAGAGCTTCCCTTTTATCTTCAATCCAGCCGAGATAATATTCATTCAGATAATCATTTTTATAAAGCTGGAGAGCTGCAATATTATCATTTATATTTATAGAAGAGCAAAGCTTTCTAAACCTGTCAATATCCAAATCGATGTTTACTTTAAATGTATTTGAGAAAAGGATATAAAACTTATCTTTTATTCCTAAAATCTCTTTTTCGCCGGTACCCGGAAAAATCTCCTTTATAAAGTTCTTAAGTACCTTTCTAACTTTATTTATTTCCACATCCACAATTGCAATGGGATTATCGCTTTTACTGTCTATAAGATTATTGATAAGTACATCCTTATTAACTCTTTTGTTTTCATAGTAATTTTCAACCAAATAAATAAAAAGCAGCTTTGACTTTGATCTTTCCCATAAATTGTCTTCTACCAGTTTATTATTTATTATTATTCTATTACCATTCAGATAATCGATATTTATTCGGAGCTCAGTCTTCTTTTCGAATTTCATATCAATACCTTCTTCTTTGAAAATATCGGTAAGGAATTCATCAATCAGATTGTTTTCCGAAGCATAGCTATAAACTTCCTTAAATTTATCTGTGCGGGCTCTGAAAACTATATAGTTCCTGTATCCGAATTCTTTGCTAAGCTCAATAAATTTAGTAAATGCCTTACTAAAATGTTGTGCATCGTTTTGCAAATAATAAAAATAGCTTTTAAAGAAATATATGATCGCCTGATTGAACAGAGTGAAATTACTTCTTTTCTGATGGCTTAATTCGTCAAGAATATTTTTAGAGCTATCAATATCATTAAGAAGAAGATTTGATTCCAGCTTGAGAATTGTTTCTCTGGTGCCGGAAAGGCTCATATTTCTGTTATTGATATAATAAATTGTCTTAGCAGGCTGCCCGCTGATATTCATGCTGTACAGATACAATGCATCGACAAAGAAAATATAATTCTTCATTAATGAAGAATTCTTCTTAATATTTTCAATTAAAATAATTGTTTCCTTAAAATTCATATTCAGGAAATTCCAGAGTATGGATTGGAATTCAAACTGATTTTTATATGAGCTAAAGATCGTTTTATTCTTCTCCTTATTTCTTTTTGCCAATAGCTTATAAAATATTTCAAAGTCTTTTTTATTATAGCTTGTAAAAAGAGCAAAGCAGATTTGGGAATAATTAGTTATATCAAACTTACTGATATCGATATTATTATAAATAAAGCGTATAACCTGCTCCCCAGTTTTAAAATCGCCATAATCAAAAAATACCAGAAAGGAAAAAATATTTTCTATAAAGCTGTTATCTTCTGCTGAGAAAGTACCATTTTGAAAGCCTTCATTGAATTCAAGATATATTTCCCTTAATCTTTCAATATATTTTTTACTTTTAGAATTATTTCCGGTTGAAATGTAAGATTTGATAAGTGATACTATGAACTGGATCTCCTGATCGATCTGCAGCTTAAAACTTAATATATGCTCTGCGATAGAGATGTTTTTATTCGTAATTCCTTCTTTAAGAAAATTAATGTTGGAGATAAGCATCAATATTTCTACATAATAATTCAGCTCATTTTCATTCAGCTTTTTCTTATCGATGAGCAAATGTTTTTCATCTGAGACACCATATCTTTTTTTGAGAATTCCCATGAGGTAATCCAAAGTCTTCTCTAGGTTTTTTTCCTTATATATAAAAGTATTAACATTCAGAAGAATGTATTCAAGAGATTCCTTATATTTGTCGTTTTCAATACTTTTAATTCTTTCGAACATTCCGCTTGAGTGTATCAGCATCAGCTTTTCAGTAGCATTAAGCCTTATCCAGTTATTTAGAGAAGCATAATCCTTACCTGAGATCAAATAATTTAATGCAATATATTCACTTCTCCAGTCATCATTCTTTAAGTAATATTTCCCCAGCTTCTGATAAATATTATTAATCTCCTTTTCGGATAGGTACTCAGGAATAAGCTTATTAAGATACTCTTTGAACAATTCATGATACTTATAGATCTCATCTTCTTTGGATACAAAGACATTATTTACATAAAGCATTTCAAGCTTTTCACTTCCATTTTTAAATCCTAATATCTTCTCAATCATATTAGTATCCAGATATTCAGCAATTGAAGTTGCTATATAGAATTTTTTATCATCCTCAGAGAAAGAATTGAAAACTTCACTGGTAAAATAATTGAATATATCATTCTTAGTAAGCTTAACATCTTCTGCGCTAAGATCATCCAGATTTTCAATGAGCAGGAGAAGCTGAATTGCAGTTATCCATCCTTCAGTAGATTTAAGATACTTTTTTAAATATTCTATCTTTCCTACATCAAGCTTTTTATTCCTGACAGACTGCTTCATGAAGCTGAGAGTATCAGCTTCTGTAAATGCAAGATCCTCCTTCTTTAATCTTCCCAACCAGTTCTTAGCCAAAAATTTTGGAAGGTTTACTCTCTTTGGCTCTCTCCTTGATATAAAAACCAGGTGGACGCATTCAGGGATATAATCAAGAAAATAATTCAGAGATATGGATATTTCATTGCTCGAATCTATATTATGAAAATCATCCAGAAAGATGAAAAGCGATTTCTTTCTTTTTTTCAGATATAAATGAAGATCGTTAGAGAAAGATGAAATAATTATATTTATCTTTTCTTCCAGTGAAAGATTCTGAGTTTTTGAAATTACTTTTTTTAGATTTGCACCAAATGGAGAATCTTTGAAGCTGTGCTGAAGGGCAAGAGCAAGTAAAAGATAAAAATTTTCAATTGAGTTATCGAATGTACTCAAACTGATCCATATCTTAAAATCATTTTTAAGCTGATTATAGAATTCAACTGATAAAGAAGTTTTTCCGTACCCGGCAGGTGCAGTAATGGATATCACCCTCTTTTTCCCAAAAGCATTAAGCTTTTCAAGAAGTCTGGATCTTGAATAATAATTATCGGGTACTACCGGTAGTAATATTTTCTGTGAAAACTCTAAATTCAGCACTAATCTTACTTATTTTATACTTTAAGATAACCACTTCATTTCATATTTAACATGAATATATTATATAATTAGTTATAAAAACTAATGCATTTTATAAATTAATAAATAAAGAAAATGAAAATTATCATTGCAGCTCTATGCTTTATGTTTATTGCTTCTGCTTCATATGCTATAACTGTTCCCGCTGTTGTTAAAAAGGGATTTGAAAGTAAATTCTCTGATGCAAAAAGTGTTAAATGGGGAAAAGAAAATGCCGATGAATATGAAGCATCATTTACAATGAATGGACTTAAATATTCTGCGAACTTCAGCAGTACAGGTGACTGGATGGAAACAGAAGGTCAGATAACTTTTGACCAGCTTCCTGCAAAAGTTCAAAGCGCATTTAATGATTCTTATAAAGGAGTTAAGCCAAGAATGATGGCTAAGATCGAGAACTCAAAGGGAGAAACTAAGTATGAGATCGAAATTAAGCAAAAGAAAAAATCAGTGGAACTTTTTTTTGAAGCAGATGGAATGCAGATAAAATAAACTACATAATTGCTACCGCATTTAAATTCATAAAGAATAGTTTTCTGTTACAATTATTCACGAACTCTTTAACCGGAAAAGGTATTTCAATAAGAAAAAGTAATTTAATTAGTTAAATATGAATGAAGGAATAAACAGTTCCATGAATAAAATTCCGGCTTTAACTCTGGCATACTGGGTCATGAAAATCTGTGCAACAACTCTGGGGGAAACTGCCGGAGATCTGCTTTCTATGACCATGAACGTTGGTTATTCGGTAGCGTCGATAATATTACTAAGCTTTTTTGTTGTTACTCTTATAATACAGTTAACCTCAAAAACATATCATCCTATCATATACTGGCTCGTTATTGTATCAACAAGCACAGCAGGTACAACAATGTCAGATTATATGGACCGGACACTCGGATTAGGTTATGTGGCAGGAACAATTATTCTGGTATCACTTCTTATTACCATTCTTACACTCTGGAAGCTGATTGAAAAATCAATTTCTGTAACGGATATTGAAACTTTCAGAAGTGAGATCTTCTATTGGATTGCGATATTATTTTCAAATACTTTAGGAACAGCATTAGGAGATTTTTTAGCAGATAGTTCAGGACTTGGATTTTTCGGAGGAGCAGCTCTTATCGGTTCCTTGCTTCTGTTAACTGTTCTAGCATATTATTTTACAAAGATGAACAGGGTTGTACTGTTCTGGATAGCTTTCGTATTAACCCGTCCATTTGGTGCAACTTTCGGAGATCTCTTAACCAAGACTCCGGACAAAGGCGGTTTGAATTTTGGAACTATCGGATCGTCAGCAATACTTTTTGCAATTTTAATTGTATTAATAATAATAGAAATGTTCAAGCATACAAGGACAAATAGACATGAAGTCAGAACCGCTTAAGTTCTAACTAAAACAGAAAATCCAGATAATAAAAAAAGCCGCTGCAATTACTTGCAGCGGCTTTTTGTTTTAGATAATTAAAAGTCTTATTTAAAATCTACACTGAATAAAATTTCTTCAATTGTTTTTGCATTTTTGTCATAGGATGCTGTTGGTGTATATGCATATACAACATAATTTGCGTTGCTGCTTGCGTCAATTCCTGACATGATAAGCATTGACATATCCTGTCCGTTGATCTTTCCGACTGCACCAACATAGTAAGCTTCGATATCACCAAGCTGTACATAGTGAGCTTCGCCTTCCGGATTGAAATCAAAATCAGCAAGCGCTAATCCAAGAAGGTCATCGGCGGATAATTTGTCATTACCGAACTCAATTACAGTAGCTCCCATAGTGCTGTCAGGGCTTAAAGTTGCTAATTTGGTTTTAGAGTTTTCTGTTATTGTCCATGCAGAAGGAAGGCTGTACTGCATTTTGCCATCTGATGATGTCAGTCTTGTCCAGCTTGGAGGTGTTTCAGCTTTTATTTCTTTTTTAGGCTCTGTTGATTTTTTTACTTCTGTTTTCTTTTTGTCAGTTGTAGTTGTTTTAGTATCTGTAGTTGTTGTCTTTGTATCTTTAGAAGTTGTTGATGTTGTCTCTTTCTTTCCGCAGCCGGAAATTAAGAATGCGAGCATTACAACAAATACAAGAAGGGAGTTTTTTTTCATTTGTTTTTTTTGTTTAGGTTTGAAAAGAAAATATATTTTTAAAATGCTTATTCAGTTCTTTCAGCAAACATTTTGTATTCTTCCATTATAATACCATATCTTGTAACTTTTTTCTTACTTTTATATGGCTTATAACTTGCCGTTACAAATCTAAACTGCTCATTACCATCTAATCCTATATAGAAATGTCCTTCATCAACACCAACATTATCGAACTTATATGCTTCAGTTGTCCATGTTTCACCGCCATCCTGAGTGTAACTGTAATTCACAATAATATTCAGCTTACTCCCATTCTGAGCTACATCAAAAACGTAATTCGACTCAAAAGTCTCTGAAGCTCCTTCATATCTTCCTGTATAGGAAGATGCATCTGTATTCTGATCAAAGCTTTTTCCATTAACATAAGTCTGTGCGGTTGGAACAAAGTAACTCTGGGCATTTGAAGACTGGAAGGCTGCGATAAAAATAAAAAATATTAAAACGGTAAAACACTTTTTCATCGGGGGATAAAATGTTAAATTTTTTAAAAATATTAAACAGAAAATATTACTATGCTTCTGCTTTCTCTCTTTTTCGTAATTTAATTGGAATCTCGATCTTCACTGCGTCTGTGCTGATCTCAACAGGCTTTTTTTCATTTTGTTTCAAAAAGTCCTGAAGCTCTAATTGCTTTCTTAATTTCATTTCATATTCTTTCATCTTCTCTTCTATCGTCATCACTTTGTTTTTCTTTGTAACCATGTCTTCACGATATCTTTTTAAGAAATAGCATATAGTCTCAATCCTTATCTTGATAGCACCTGTAGGCTTATTCTCGTCAATATCTTTGAATGAAAAATACGGCGTTCCGGAATTTTCAACAATTTCCTGAACTACCGTATAAATTGGCGCATCGTGACCACACTTAAATGATGAAAGTTCAAGAGCAACTAAATTCGGATGACGTGCAGTATATTTTGCTGCCCATACTTTTCGTGAAGTATTTTCTGAATAAGAATTTTTCCAGACATCATTAATATCAAATGCCGAGCGTATAAGACCAGACTTTATTTCTTCCCCGAATAAATTATCAAGGGTTTCGGGATCTGTAGGAAGAGCATCCTGGAAAAATACAGGATATCCTGCCTTCTGGAATTCCTCGAGAATTTCATGATTGATCCCCGGATCATTATGATATGGTCTGGCAAGAATTACAATTCCGATCTTATCTTCATTCTCTAAATTTGTCAATGCATTCTTTGCCAATGACTTCATCTCATTCACAAACTTATAGTAAGCTTTATATCCTTCTTCAACAGCCTTGTAATTTTCTTCTTCTGATAGACCAAGTATATCTTTGAACTCTTTGAACAATTGCCTGTCAGTAAGCTGTGGAGTAAATAGCTGAATGAATGGTCCTGAATAAAATATTCCTGCTTCTTTGAATAGATCACCTTCTTTTGTAAATGCGGCTTTAGCTGCCTCAATAGTTGCTGTGATAGTCGGACATGCTGTGTGGGCTTGTGCGTATTCAAGATCGGAAGGCATGGTATCTACTATAGGAGCAAAGATGATATCTATCTTTTTCTTTTTATTCTGTACATAAATCAGGTTATGTATATGAGGAATAGCTACCTTAGAAGGAAAACAAGGGTCAATACTGCCTCTTTTAGCCCCTGCTTTATACATTTCTTCGCTTGTATATTCTGAATAAACAATATTTCCGGACTTAACGCCTAATGATTCAAAATAAGCTGTAAAAAATGGCGTATGCTGATACATATTCAATAGTCTCGGAATTCCAATAACTATCTTTTCACGTTTCTCTAAAAGATCTTTTCTTGTGATCCATTTTTCAATATCTGCTGACTTTGCAAACAAGCCTTTTGGTTTATCACCTACTGTATCTTTTACGATCTCAGGCTTGAAAGAAGTGAATGCTCTCTTAGCAGCTTCATCAATAATATTCGGGTTTGCATTTTTCATTGCATCAAGTTCAGCCTTGATATCTTTCATATCTGCAATATCTTCAACAGTTCCTTTTTCACATGTAGCTATGATAAGTCTTTGAGTTCCCTCTCCAATTGCAACTTTCGATTTTGGGTTAACGATCAATGCAGGATCAATTACATCAAGCTCAAGGAATGCCTTCTTTTCTGCTTCAGCATTCTCTCCTTTAATATCAACTTTAACATCGATAAATGTTCTCAGACATTTATTCTTGCAGAAGTAACATCTGGTTTTTTCGTCGCGAGTAGTTTTAAAAAGTATCTGTGATACACTTTCAAGACCGATGAAAGAAGTACGATGACCGTTATGATAAATTCTGCATGCTTCTATTCCGCAGCCAATAGCTCCGGCTTCACCAGTATGCTTATGAACAAAAACATTCGGAGTAATTCCTGAACCTTTAAATCTTTCTTCAATAAAATCTACCTGAGTTTTTACAGCAGCTAAATTATGCTGAGTGCCGCCCTGTAATACAAAATTTGAACCGAGCTTTGCAAGATTAGGAATCTGTGAAACGTAGAGCCATATATTTTTCGGAAGAACGTTTGCAAGCCCTGCCATTATCTCTTCAGCTTTCCAGCCTTGTCTCTGAAAATCCACAATATCAGATTGCATAAACACTGCACAGCCATATCCGAATCGCGGATAAGTCTTTGCGGCAAATGCTTTGTCAGCAAACTCTTCTACTGTATAGCCGAATCCCTGTGCAGTTGACTGAAGAAAATATCCATTACCAGCCGAACACTGAGTGTTCAACTTGAAATCAACAACTCTTCCCTGATTTAAAATTATAATTTTTATATCCTGTCCGCCAACATCACAAATGACATCAGTATCAGGATAAAAATGTAAGCCCGCTTGGGTGTGAGCAACTGTCTCTACCAATGCAACATCTGCATGCAGAACTTCTTTTAAAATATCCTTTGCATAACCTGTTGTACCGACTCCAAGAATTTCCAGAGTGGCCCCCTGAGCAGTTACCTGCTCTTCAAGCTTTTGAAGAATTTCAATTGTATCTTCAATCGGATTGCCTTTTGAAAGCTGGTATGACTTTATTAAAACCTGCTTGTCTAAAGATATTAAAGCAGCTTTTGTAGAAGTCGATCCACCGTCAATACCGATAAATCCCTGAACAACCTGCCCTTTTTCAAACTTAGCAGGAATAAACTTTTCAACTGAATGCTTTATTTTAAACTCTCTTAACTCTTCATCATCTTTTGAAAGACCTGTGGTTGCACCGCCTGAAAGTAATTTCTTTTCAAGCTCTCTTCCAACATTAATATAATACTCGAGACCCTTCCAGCCTTTGTAAACACCGACTGTCAGTTCCTCTTCCTTGCCATATTCTATTGCACCGATTGCAGCAAAATACTGAGCGTTTTCCGGTACTTTAATGAGTGATTTTGGGTCAACTCCTTCAGGAATTACAATGTTTCTTTCCTTCCAGATCTTTGGGATATTCTCTCTCCAGCATTCCTTCATGCCCTGGATGTAAGTGTTAGGTCCGCCTAGCAGTAAGACTTCCGGTCTTAAAGTATGACCACGTGTTAATACTGAGATATTTTGCTGAATAATTGACTCAAAAAGTGAAGCCATCAGCTCATCTGCGGGTACTCCAGATTTCTGAAGACCGTTGATATCTGTTTCAGCAAAAACACCACATTTACCGGCAACAGGATGAAGTCTTTTTCCGACGTAACCCATGTTGCAAAGTTCTTCGGTAGGTATCTTTAATTTGGCATTAATCTTATCGATAACTGCGCCGGTACCTCCGGCGCATTTATCATTCATCGATGGGATCTTTTTTTCTTTCCCGTTTCCGGGTCTTCTTTAAAAATAATAATTTTTGCGTCCTGACCTCCGAGCTCAATAACCGAACCTGTATTCGGATAAAACTTTTCCACTGCAAGAGAGACTGCATTTACTTCCTGAACAAATTTTCCGCCGATATGCTTACCTATATTCGTTCCGCCGGAGCCGGTAATAAAGCAATGTACCGTTTCGCCGAACTGAATATTACATTCAGTTTCAATTTTTTTCAGAAGCTCAAGAGATTTTTCAGGCTGTTTGGTATCATGCCTGTGATACTCGCTCCAGATGATCTTATCTGTTATAATATCTATCACTACAGCTTTTACAGTAGTAGAGCCAACATCAAATCCTATATACAGATCACGTTTTTCGGTTGTCATAAGTTATTTAGAACTAAACTAAATTATTAAATACAAAAAGTATTAATGCAGCAGGAGGATTGGTGTTTGCATCTGAAGCAGCCATTCCGGAACCGATAGCAGCTAAAACACCACCAACTATCATAAGAAGAATCGGAGTCCAACCCGGTTTTTTTACAATTGTGAAAATAAGCGATCCTATACCTGAGAAGAACAGAACAACTAATCCCCAAAGTACGCTATCTTTAAAAGCTTTAATCAGAAGCATTACCCATCCGACTAAAGCCAGTAAACCGCCAATTACTAAAAGTGCCATTCCCATTTGCTTGTTTCCTTTCGTTTTGTTTAGTTTGTGAAGGTGATTTTAATTTAGAACAACAACAATTGATAGTTCAGAAAATTCAGGATGTTACGACCATTCGCATAGATAAGAGAGCCATAATCAAGCCGCAACTATATATCACAAAAGGAATCCAAGCTTTGAATTTTATTGCAAATATTATTGCTGCAACAGGCGAAAAAATCAGATTCAAAATTCCCCATAAAACTGTTTTCTTAAAGCCAAGAACTACGAGCCAGATCCATCCTACAAAAACAAGAGTCCAGCCAAGATAAAATAAAGTTAGTACCATTAAGCAATACTTGCTGCTTTTGCAACAGCTTTAATGCCGTCTGTTTTCATAAGATCTGCAACATCAAGAATAAAATTAGCTGCAGTGCCTGTTATTTTTTTTCTATGAGAAACTTTATTGAACGGAGTTGAGAGTACCGGATGCATATCAACATAAGCCTTAATCTCTTCTAAAGTATATCCGGTTGATTCAAGACATTCCTTATACTCAAGCTTTGCTTTAGATTTAGCTTCTCCCAATGCCATCTGAACTCTACTATGCGCATTCACATCACCCTCACCTGAAGTTTCTATAGGTAAAAATATCATATCTTTGTAAGCTGAAGTCACAACAGACTGAACTCCATCAGATTGAGTCGAAGGCATGCAACCGAATGGCTTTAATGAAAGAACCATGTGGCAAAGATTGTGAATAGTATAATAGATCGACTTCCCTACTTCAAGATGCCCTTCACCGCCTTCAACTCTGGAGTTGTAATAAGGATGAGCAAGCTCTTTAAGAACTTTCTGGTCAACTATTTCATGCGGCATATTATCAAATACTTTTCTTATTCTGTCATACTCATGCTCAAATATAGTTTCTGCAAGAGTAAGCAGAGCCATATTCTTTTTAAAATCTTTTTCCAGCTTCATCTTTTCCATGAATGATAACTTATTTCCAAGTTCGCCTTCCAGCTTAAGACCTTTTTCATCTTTAAGAGTTGACTTAGCCTGGTGAAGCATATACAATATCCATGTTGCGATCGGCTCAACTAAAAGCTGTGCTCCTTCTCTTTCAAGGAATGGGAACATATTGAAATTACCATCGCCCTCAGTAGTCTGCGCCCAGAATTCACCTGTAATCTTTACGATAGGCTTCATCTTAGTGCGGTCGATCTTAATTTTATTAAAATTATTCTTAATTTCTCTTACAGTATCGAGGTACTCATTTCCTATTGTCTGCTCAACGAATTTCATTATATAATCTTTGGCAGGAATCATACTCATCAGCTTGCCGAGCTTGCTGTTATAATCAAAAACTTTTTTAGCTTTGAATTTTTTATAAAGCATCTCGATTGATTCATCAAGAACTTTGTCAGTCTCGCCTTCGTTCACTTCGAATGGTCTAATCTGGTAAGCAATATCATTAATGAGATCACCTATCATCATAGCATTTAGAAGTGCTAAAAAGAAATCAAGATTCATTTCTAATCCAGCTTCTGCTTCTTCCTGTGAAAGACCGCCTGTCTGCTGGAATATCAAAACTCTGAATCCGTCAAAGCCTGAGTTTCTTAAAGCCAGTCTGTATTCAGCTTCATACATTCCGAACCTGCAAGGTCCGCATGCGCCTGCCGTGAAGAATACAAAATTTTCTAATATGTCCTGCTTATCATGTCCCTTCTCTTCAAGCTTCTGAAGATGCTGAACTAAATTTCCAACTGTAAAATAAGTAGGATTGCACTGACCGTTATTGCCATACTCTTTTCCGAGCTGGAATGCTTTTTTATCAGGGACAGGAATGTAATCGGTTTTATATCCGAGACCTTCAAGCGCACCTTTGATCAGCTTCTCATGCTTCCATGTAAGACCGCCGAAAAGGATCGTAGTGTTTGCTCTGTCTTTTTTATTGAATGCTTTTTCGAATGGTCTTTTGAAGTGCTCTTTTTTATCTGCAGCCACACCGAATTCTTTTTCAAGCTTTTTTCTTTCCTCGAGAAGCATTTTCTGAATCTCCTGCTCTCTTGCAATATTCTCTTTTATTTCCGGATTAAGAACCGGAATATCCAATATTTCCTGATCATTTGTTTTCATAGACTATTCCTTATAATTTATTTTATGGCTTAAAAATTTTTCTGATATTTTGCTTTAATAAACTGCGATATATCTGCTGAGCTTTTTACTGCACCTTCAAGTGTAGAAGGAAGTCCTGTATTAGTCCAATCACCTGCTAAGTATAGATTCTCAAATATCCCCGTGCTGTTAATTCTGTATTTTTCTGAATTCACTCCCGGTAAAAATGTTGCTCTTTTTTCTTTAATGACCTTATAACTTTTTAGCTTAAGCTTGTCAAATCCTTTAAAGCACAAAGATAGTTCTTTTATACATAAACTTAAAATAATTTTATTATCCGTTTCCGTGATATTTTCAAGGAAATCCGAGCCGCTGATAACCAAAGAAAGGTGCCTTTTGCTTCGCTT
>JBBRMY010000042.1:0-17277 GCA_038230595.1 Ignavibacteria bacterium | reverse complement strand
CTATTCCGAGGGAAGTCCTGGAAAGCCTGGTAGCGTTATGGTAGCAGAATTCGAGCTTGACGGACAGAAATTCCTTGCTCTCAATGGCGGTCCTCACTTTAAATTCACTGAAGCAGTTTCCTTTACAATAAATTGTAAAGGTCAGGAAGAAGTGGACTATTATTGGGATAAATTAACTGAAGGCGGAACAGAAAGTCAATGCGGATGGCTGAAAGATAAGTTCGGACTATCGTGGCAGGTAGTACCGGACATGATTGGAAAGATAATGTCTGGTGATCCAAAAAGATCTGCAAGATCAATGGCTGCAATGATGAAAATGGGAAAATTAGATATAAAAACACTTCAGGACGCATACGATAAAGATTGATCAAATAAAACCCGGCAGTCTAAAAAGCTGCCGGTATTTTTAATACCACCTCATAACTTCTCACCGCTAACTCCTTTTCAAAAATATATAGTTTTTTCATCTCAATACTTATATTTTAGTCTAAATCTAAAATTCAATTAATATGAGTATGATCAAGGAATTTAAAGAATTTGCCATGAAAGGCAATCTTGTCGACATTGCTGTTGCTTTCGTTATGGGTGCAGCATTTGGCAAAGTTGTAACCGGTTTTATTGACGGCATTGTTATGCCTGTTATTGGTAAAGTAACTTCAGGAGTTGATTTCAAATCTATGAAGTATGTTCTCACTCAAGCTCAGATAGATTCAGCAGGAAAAGTACTTGTCCCGGAAGCAGCAATCCGGTATGGTGAGTTCATAACTATAGTTATTGAATTCCTTCTGGTTGCCTTTTTCATGTTCCTTCTTATTAAGGCAATGAACAAAGCTAAAAAGAAGCAGGAAGTAGCGCCAGCAACTGAACCACCTCCGGCAGAAGATGTTCTGCTTTTAAGAGAGATCCGTGATTCACTAAAAAAATAACTTTATATTTTGGTTAAGATATTACTTTTTCCCTTGTACCCATTTTATTATCCCATTACTGAAAGCATAACAGGCTGAAAGCCTGAAACATCAAAACTTGGGGCAAAGCCCCAAGTTAATAAAAGTTATCAAATTCAGCCTGAAGGGCTGAGACATTTTCTGCTGAATGTTTATCGTTTATTTCCACAACCTTTTAACTTAAAAATTGTATCATGGAAACTTTTGACTGGACAAAATTTACTCAGCGTATCCCTATAAATGTACGAGTGGAAGTTCTCTACGATGCCTGGACTAAAGCAGAGGAGATCGAGAAATGGTTCCTCAAGCATGCAAAATATTTTGACAGCTATAAAATCCTTATTGCCCCTGATATTCATGTTAAAAAAGGTTTTCATTATGAGTGGTGCTGGTTCGCTTATGACGATATTGAACGCGGAACTATTACAGAAACAAACGGTAAAGATCATATTCAGTTTACCTTTGCTGGCAATTGCCTCGTTGATATAATTATAAAAGAAGAAAAGAATACTGTATTTGTTGAGCTGACTCAGAAAAATATACCTGTAGATGAAAAATCAAAGAGAAATATCAGGCTTGGCTGCGCATCTGGATGGGCTTTTTTTCTGCTAAACTTAAAATCTATCTATGAGAATGGTCATGATCTCAGAAATAAAAATAACGACTTAAAAGGAATGCTAAATAATTAAATCCACACTTAAAAAATATATATGAAAAAGGTTTTAATATTTTCAATAATTATACTAGTATTTGGTCTCGGCTTCGTCAGCGGTAATTTTATCTCAAAATTTTCAGATAAAAATGAAATAAAAAAGGTGACTGGCATAGGTGGAGTATTTTTTAAATCTAAAGATCCTAAAAAGCTGAAAGAATGGTATCAGACTAATCTGGGTATGAATATGGATCAATACGGTACAATGTTTGAATGGCGTGAAGGATCTGACGCGTCTAAGCTTGGGTTAACTCAATGGAGTCTTTTTTCCGATAAAACTAAATATTTTAATCCTTCAGAAAAAGAATTTATGATAAATTATCGGGTTGCTGATCTAACTGCTCTTGTTGAAGAGTTGAAAGCCTCCGGTGTAACTTTAACTGATACTCTCCAGCCGACTGATTATGGTAAGTTTATCCATATTATGGATATTGATGGAAACAAAATTGAGTTATGGGAGCCTGTCGACACTTCTTTTGATGAGTACACAAAAGGCAGAACTAAATAATTTTGAGAAAAAATTAATCCTAAAGCAGCTATGAAAAATTTAATTTTATTTTTTTTGATGTTTACAGCAATTAATTCTTTTTCTCAGGTAACTCCGTTGTCAAAATGTCCGAAAAATTACATGCAGACATTTCCTGGTGCTCCTCAAAGCTCGCTCAATCCTATGTTGACAAATGTTGACTTTGTCGGAGGACTTCGCGGATATTTATGGAAAGACCTTGAACCAACAAAAGATGTATA
Source organism: Ignavibacteria bacterium (assembly GCA_038230595.1). GTDB lineage: Bacteria > Bacteroidota > Ignavibacteria > Tepidaquicellales > Tepidaquicellaceae > JBBRMY01. Next base: position 14,874 of record JBBRMY010000042.1, on the reverse strand, counting down.
TGATCTTTCGGCAATTTTATCTGACCTGAATTATGTTCAGGCTGCAGGCAAACATCTGATGATACAGCTTGGAGTAAAATCTTTCGGCTTCAACCCTTCGCCGCTGCCGGCTTACATTCTTACCGATCCTGAATATGCAGGAGGGGAAGTAGTAAGTTCCAACGGTACTCACACCATAAAGCGATGGAATACAAATGTTATCATCCGCTTGAAAAAGTTATATCAGAAATTAGCTGATACTCTTAATTCCAGATCTTTCTATGATGGATTCGTACTTAGTGAATCTGCGGGAGGACCAACATCATGTTCGTCACCCGGGGATTATACTATTATTGGATTGCGTGACGGTATAATTCAGGATATGAAAAACGCCCGAAACTCTTTTTCTTCAAATAAAATTATAATTCAGTATTTAAATTATCTATCCTGTCCTGCCAATCTTGCGCAGCAACTTTCATATTTAAAGCAGATCTCTGATACTGCTGTACATTATAGCATTGGCTTTGGAGGACCGGATATTAGTCTTATCACTCCAAATCCTGTTGACAGTTATCAGAGACTTTATAATGGTTTAACAAAGCTGGCTGATGCTGTTCAGATTGAAGATTATGGATATATAAATCCACATACAGGCGACACTGTCAGGGCAGAGGAAATAATCCATTATGGAGCAGACACACTTAAAGATGATATTATTTTTTGGCTAAACCGCTCTCCTTATTATGCGAATGATGTAGTTCCTACTTTAGCTATTCATAGAAATGATTGTCAGACAGGAATTGGACATCAGAGTTCAAATGTTACTCCTTTTACTATATCTCATGTCTCCGGTGAAACTATAATCAACTTTAATAGTAATTATCAGGATGTCGAACTGACATTGTATAATGTTCTTGGAAAGGTCATAAAAGAATACAGGAATATTTCCGGGAGTTCTATTCGAATAAGCTATTCTGACCTGCCCAGTGGAATATATTTTATAAGACTGATGCAGATTAATAACTCTCTTGGTGTAGTTAAATTTATGGTAACTCATTAATTAATTTATTCTGATCTATACAAATGCAGGTTGAGAGTTTAAATAAATCGAAAGTACTAAAAGAACTTCAAACCATTCCATCTATTGGAAAGGCTTGCTCGTTAGATCTCTGGAATATAGGTATAAGAAAAGTCTCAGACTTAAAAGGGAAAGACCCTGAAAAACTTTATAAAACTTTGAATCAAATTACCGGCTCTACACATGACATCTGTATGCTTTATACTTTTCGCTGTGCAGTATATTATGCAACTGAAAAAAAGCATGAAAAGAAAAAGCTTAACTGGTGGTATTGGAAAGATAATGCCGGAAAGGATAATGTATCTAAAATCTGATGATTATAAAAAAAAATAATGAGCTTCCTTCCGATCTCCGTTATCTTACAGGAAAAGAATTTGATCCTGATAAAAGCGGCGAAGTATTCTTTATTCAGGATGTTTATAATTTAAAGAACTTGGCAAAAATTCCTTATTATATAACTTCTTTCTTAACCTTGATCACAGCAACATTTTTCATTTTTACTCTAGTGCAGGAACTTACTAAAGAGGGAAAATTCAGGAATGAAGGAGTTATAATAACTTTTATTATTTTTGCATTCATGCTTGTTATGTTTCTTTTAAGCGCAAAATATTTTAATCGTTCCAAAGAGCTTCAAAAGGATATTGCAAGCGGTGAAAAGCGGTTCGGTCTCTGGATAACTCCGGAATATTTAATTTCAAACGACACTAATGAAGGCTTCAGAGCAGTGAATAAAAAAGAAATTGAACATCTCGACATTTATCGGAGCGGAAGACCTCGTTTGGATATGGTTATAATTCATTTAAAAAATAAACAGGTGATCAGGATCGCAGCTGATTGGCTGACAGGTTATTTTCGTAAGCCGGAGGAATTAAAGTCACTAATTGAAAGTAAACTATGAAGCTATATTGATGGATAGCAGGGAAAAACTTGTTGAAGCTGAAGAACATGCCGAAAAATTATTTCAGGCAATTCAGGATAAAGGACTGATAGCTGAAGGTAAATCAGAGCACGATTTAAATGCAGAGGTATTTAAACTGGCTTCTGATATGTTTAATATAGAAAAGTACTGGCATAAGCGAATTGTCAGAGCCGGAAAAAATACATTGCTGCCCTATAAGGAAAATCCACCGGATCTTATAATTCAGAAAGATGATATTCTGTTTTTTGATTTTGGTCCTGTCTTCGAAGATTGGGAAGCAGATATCGGTAAAACTTATGTGATAGGGAGTGATCCAAAAAAGCTTAAGTTAAAAAATGATGTTGAACTCGCCTGGTGGGAAGGTAAAAAGTATTATGATGAGCATAAGAATAATTTAACCGGAGCTGATTTCTATAATTATACTAAAGAAATGGTCAGAGACTATGGATGGGAATATGGAAATATTCATTGCGGGCATCTGATAGGAAATTTCCCACATGAAAGAATTCAAGGCGAAGAAACCAGAAATTATATTCATCCACAAAATAATAATCTAATGATCGAAAAAGATAAGAACGGAAACGAGCGTTACTGGATATATGAAATTCATCTTGTTGATCACAAACTTCAGATCGGCGGATTCTTTGAACAACTTTTATCTTAAATCAATTTTCTCCGGACAATTCTGACCTGACAGGTTCTTTTCCCTGTCAGGTCGCTTTTAAATATTATTTGAATCGTAGAGACGCCATGCTGGCGTCTCCCAGATAATAACAATGCGCATCTTGCAAAATTAAATTACATATTTTTTTGATAAGCTTTTAAAAATACAAAATGATCAGAAAAATTTCTTTCTACACTATTATAATCATCCTTATCGCAATCAATTCTTCCTTTAGTCAAAGCAGTCTGTTACCTGTTGGCGAAGGTTTTATAAAAGTGGAAGGTGGAAATGTATGGTACAAGGTTACAGGTACCGGTAAAAGTATACCACTGATTCTTCTTCACGGGGGTCCGGGAATTCCGAGTTACTATTTTAAGCCTATTGATGACTTGGGTAGCAAAAGGCAGATAATCACTTATGATCGGTTAGGCTGCGGTAGATCTGACAGGATTACTGATACTACATTAATGACAGTAGATCATTATGTAGAAGAGTTAAAGCAACTAGTAGATCAATTAGGATTAAATGAATTTTATTTATTGGGCCATTCTTGGGGAGCTATACTTGGAACCGAATACTATTTAAAATACCCCGCAGGTGTTAAAGCATTAATATTAAGCAGCCCCTCAATAAGCACTCCGCTCTGGGAAATAGATGCTGATATATTGATCGCATCTCTACCGGATTCTGTTCAGACTGCAATTCGAAACAACGAAAAAAATAAGACTTATGATGATCCTGAATATCAGCAGGCAATTCAGATCTACTATGAGCATTTTCTTGCAAGAAAATTACCATGGTCTGCCGAAATGGAGATTGGTCATGAACAAATGGCAGAAAATATTTATATGTATATGTCAGGTCCTAGTGAATTCACAATTACAGGAACATTGAAGAATTATGACATCACTAACAGGCTTGGAGAAATAAAGATCCCTGTATTATTTATGTGCGGAGAGTTTGATGAAGCCCGCCCTTCTACTGTAAAGTATTTTACAAGTCTTGTAACCGGCGCCAAGTTTAAAATGATCAAAGGCTCTGCTCACTTAACTATGCATGATAAACCAAAGGAAAGTAATCAGGCTGTTATTGATTTTTTAAATAACTTAGAAAAAAAGTAGTTTAAGTTTTCTGTTTCTGGTATCGATGCTCCTTCGCATTTTTAATTACCTGACAGGTTATTTTCCCTGTCAGGTCGCTTTTAAAAATTTACATTTTATTGTATGGCTTTGCTTGCTTACTAATAAATCTCTCATTACATTATTGTTGAATATATTTTTACCCCACTTTCATCTATTTTAAATAAGATACCTCACAAAAAATCCTACAAAACATTTGATCTTAACACAGGAACAAATTGATATCATTAACTCCTCCGGAGATATAAAGATCAATGCTGTTGCAGGCTCCGGCAAGACTACAACAATAATTGAATATGCCAAAGCTCAATCAAGAGATAAACGAATTCTTTACATAGCATTTAATAAGTCAGTAAAGCTCGAAGCAATCAAAAGGTTCGCAGTTAATGGACTGAACAATGTCAAAGTTGAAACTGCTCACTCACTTGCTTACAGTTATATTATCCCCGGCTCTAAGTACAAAGTCTCTGCAAATGGTTATAAGCCAAATGAAATCGCTGAAATTCTAAGTATAAATTCAGGCGGAAGTAAATACGCTGAATATATTTTGGCAAATCATATAAGCAGGTTTGCAGATTATTTCTGCAACAGCGATAAGCAGAAAGTTCAGGAGCTGAATTATCTTGATGTTGTTACCGAAAGCAAGGCTCGTGAATTCGTTTCTAAATTCTATAGCTTTATAGAAAGCCGCACCAGAACCTGGCTTGCAAAGATGAATAATGCAGAGATCGAAATAACTCATGATTTTTACCTCAAAAAATTCCAGCTTTCAGAACCTAAACTGAATTATGACCTTATACTTTTTGATGAAGGTCAGGATGCTTCAGCAGCAATGCTCGATATATTTCTGAAGCAAACCGCAGTGAGAATTATAGTAGGGGATACACATCAGCAGATATATGGATGGCGTTATGCTGTCAATTCTCTTGAAAAAGTAGATTTCAAAACATATGATCTTACTCACAGCTTTCGGTTCAGGCAGGACATTGCTGATCTTGCAATGGAAATTACTGGCAGGAAAAAACATATTAACGCTCACGAACCTGCAATAATAAAAGGTGTTGGCTCCGGTAAAGATATTAAAGTAAAAGCTGTTCTTGCAAGAACAAATCTCGGATTGCTTTTAAAGGCTATTGAATTAGTTACATCCAAAAAGCCTTTAAAAAAAATATATTTTGAAGGGAATATAAATTCTTATACTTATGCAGATGATGGTACATCATTATATGATATACTAAGTCTTTACAATAATAAAAGGAAATCCATCAAAGATGTTCTTATTAAGTCTATGAAGGACATGAAAGAGCTTGAAGACTATGTAAGGAAGACCGGTGAAAGACAGCTTGGAATGATGGTTGAGATAGTTAAAGAATACGGAAAGAAAATACCTGCGATCATCAGCTTGATTAAATCTATGCATGTTGAAGATAGAGAAAAAGCTGAACTTATCTTCTCAACAGTGCATAAATGTAAGGGAATGGAATATGATTCCGTTCATCTGGTAAATGACTTTATAACTCTGGATGAGATCCTGAAGCTTAAGGAAAATAAAAAGATAGATGAACTGAATTCTGATAAGCTGAATCAGGAAGTAAACTTATTGTATGTAGCTCTGACAAGAACTAAGAATATAATTTATTTCCCAAAAGAACTTATGCCCGAAGATCATCCTTCCAGTCTGAACATTATAGTTCTGGAACCGGAGAAAGAAAAAAAGAAAAAACATGATAAGCCTTTTACTTATGAACCGGTAATAGATCAGAGTATATATACACCAAAGAGAGTTCCTTCTTATAAAAAAAATTCTGAAGAGAATTACAAAGTTAAGAATAAAGAAAATAATTCCTCTGGTAATAGCAATTTTAATAAAATAAAAGAAAGATCGAAGTCTGCATACCTTCCATGGACTAAAAAACTTGATAACGAACTGATAGTCTTATACAATGATGGTAAAAGTCTGCCACAACTTGCAAAGCACTTTCAAAGAACCAGCGGAGCTATCCGCTCCCGTGTTTTGAAACTCGGATTAGATTAAAGAATAAATGTTTCTATCAGCTTTATCACCAAATCTCTTTGTCATTCCTGCGAAAGCAGGAATTCTGAACTTGAAACTCCTACTTGCCACCAACTTGGTCACCAACTTTTATAACCATCATTGTCATTTCTGCGAAAGCAGGAATCCCGAACTTGAAACTCTTACTTTTAAATTTCTTATAGTCTAGCCTCCTAACCCTCTCCGCCGTTGGTGTTTTCACCAACGGCCATCTGAAAGAATATCGCATACATTTATCCTATTGCATTTCTTCAATTCTCTCTATATTTTTCAGCTACTTACACAAGATCTCATACTTATTTCTTGATATTCGATTCCACCCAATTTTTCATTCAATTTTAAAAATTAAAAATATGATTAACTTCCTCAAATTATCTTTTATATTACTCTTAATTTTTATTTCCCAATCTGCTTTCTCTCGAACCGCAAAAGAAAAAGCAGAACAAAAATATAGAGAAGGTATAAAGCTTGTTGATAATGAAAAATATAATGAAGGAATTAAAAAATATGAGGAAGCGCTGAAACTTGATCCGGACAATATTATATACTTGTATGAAATAGGTTATACATATTATGCTGAAGGAATGTTTGAGAAGGCAGCAGACAAGTTTGATGATCTCATTGATCGTAAGGATTCATTCGACCAGGTTTATACAATGCTTGGGAATTCATATGATATTCTTGGTAAGACTGAAAAAGCAATGAAGATTTATGATGATGGATTGAAAAAATTTCCGAAGTCCGGATCATTATATCTCGAAAAAGCAAATGTATTCAATGCTCACAAGCAATATCTGGAAGCGCTAAAGCTATATGAAAAGGGAATTCAGGTAGAGCCTTCTTATCCCTCAAACTATTATCGGGCATCGCTATTGTATTGCAATTCCGATCAGAAAGTTTGGGGACTTATATACGGTGAAATCTTCATAAACCTTGAACCGAATACTAAAAGAACAGAGACGATCAGTAAACTTTTATTTGATACATATGATAAGGCAATTACAATAAAGGATACAAATAACTATTCTATTAGCTTATATAAATCACTGGATGAAAAAGTATCATTTGGCGCAATGTATGAAGGGCTTGTTCTTTTGTCAGTAATAGGAGAAAAACGAATTCATCTGAATTCATTGAACAGAATAAGATCAAAATTTATTGATTTATATTTTGATGGTGATAGATACATTAGGTACCCAAATGTGCTTTTCGATTATCAAAAAAAAGTTTCAGATGCCGGACATTTAGAAACTTATAACAAATGGATACTTTCAAAAGGAATGTCCGATGACTTCGAAGAATGGAAAGCAGCAAATAAGGATAAGTGGGATACCTTTGTAGCATGGTTTGTCCAGAACCCGCTAAAGCTTGACGAGAATCATTTGTTTTGGAACGGACAATATAATAATTAATTATCATATTTATGATTAAAGTAAACCTCGCAGAAAAATTCAGTATGATCTCGGAGTATTATAAGCCGAAGCTGGTTGGAGAATTAAATGGGCAGCATGTGAAGATAGCTAAGCTGAAAGGTGAATTCATCTGGCATAAGCATGAAAATGAAGATGAGATGTTCCTTATTATAAAAGGGAAGTTATTGATGGAATTGCGCGCTGCCAATTCAGAAATCAGAATCATTGAACTGAATGAAGGGGAATTTCTTATTGTACCCAAGGGAGTTGAGCATAAGCCCGTAGTGGAAAAAGAAGTTCATTTAATGCTGTTCGAGCCTGCAGGGACTTTGAATACCGGTGATACAGAGAATGAAAGAACAGTAAGGGATGTTGAGAAGATATAATATAGTTATCAATGAAAAACTATTATGATATACTTGAGATCAAACCAGGCTCAACAGATGAAGAGATAAAGAAAGCATATAGAAGATTAGCACAAATATATCATCCCGATAAAAACGTTGAAGACCCAAACTCTTCCTGGAAATTTAATGAGATCTCAGAAGCATATAAAACTTTATCGGACCCCTCCAGAAAAAAGTTTTATGATACAAACTTTGTTGTGCCTCAAATCCCTGCATCAAAAACACAGTCAAGGAAATTTATAATTTATGCTGCTGCGCTAATTATAATTTTTGCTGCTTATTTTATAAACAGATCTTTCAATTCTAGCTCAAAAAAAATTCAAACTCCTTATCAGGAAAATAATTGGAATTCAAAAATATGGAAGAAAATTGAAATGAAAACCGGCGATGTTCCGAAATGCTATAAATTCTCTCCTACTTATTCATTCAGATCAGAAAATAAATTACAGATTAGTACTGGAATTGTTTCCGATGCGGTTATTAAATTAATTGACAGTACTACTCATCTATGTATCAGATATGTTTATCTAAAGTTTGGCTCTTCCTTTGTTATAAGCGATCTTCCTAATGGGAATTATTATTTAAAGATATACTATGGAACTGACTGGAGGGAGTTTGCTAATGGAGCGCAGTGCAGGCAAATGTTCATACTTAATGGGAAATATACAAAAAGCTCATATGTTTTTATGCTTTCCGGGGAACACAAAGATCAGATAACTAGAGTATCGCTTAATCCGAATCTTTCTATGGTTAATAATGAAGTATATAAAGAAGATACCATTGGAGAAGATGAGTGGGAGAAATAAAGATTAATAAAAATAAAAACAGCCGGCTACGTGGAGTGGAGCCGGCTGTTTTGTATTGTTCTTATTTCTTGCTGCAGGGGAAGGAGTCGAACCTTCAAGGAGCGGTTAGCTTGGGTGTCCTTAAAAGCTTCCGTTGCTTTCGCAACAGCCTTTCAAGGAGCGGCTTAGCTTTCGCTAATCCAAATTTATCCCGGTTTCTCCATCCTCGAGACCGGAGGACGTGTCTGCCTGTTTCACCACCCTACAGTAGTATCGTTGTTTCTAAAAATTATTTAAAAGAGCATTTATTTCTTGCTGCAGGGGAAGGAGTCGAACCTTCAAAGAGCGGTTAGTCTGGGTCTTGTAAAAAAATGTTAACCCAAATTTATCCCGGTTTCTCCATCCTCGAGACCGGAGGACGTGTCTGCCTGTTTCACCACCCTACAGTAGTATTTTTGTTGATGAAAATCTATTTTAAATGAACGTTTTTAAAAGCTTCCGCTGCTATCGCAGCAGCCCGTACAGTAGTATTTTTGTTGCTGGTATCGTTATTCCAAAGATCGGTGGGCTTCAGTATCATTGCCCTTAGTGTGAACAAAGTTACGACAGTTTTAACTGTATTGCAATACTAATAATAAATATGTATAATTTTTATGAATCTGATAATAAATAACACATAATATTAATGAATTCATAAATTAACTTATTGTATATGCCTCAAAATTATGAAATTGATAAAGTAGATCACGACATACTTTCTATACTTATGAAGGATGCTACAACTCCTTATACTGAAATTGCAAAAGAGCTTCTTGTTTCAGGGGGAACTATCCACGTCAGAATGAATAAGCTGAAGGAAATGGGAGTCGTTAAAGGCTCTGAGCTCATTATTGATCCTTCAGTTATTGGATATGATATTCAATCATTTATCGGTGTTTACCTTGAAAAAGGATCGCTTTATCACAATGTTGCTAAAGACCTTAAAAAGATCCCTGAAGTCGTTGAGCTGCATTACACTACTGGACTATATAGCATGTTCGCAAAACTCATTTGCAAGAATACTCAGAACCTCCGGGAAGTGTTGAATGATAAGATACAGGCGATTAAGGGAATTCAAAGAACAGAAACTTTCCTTTCACTCGAAGAAAGTTTTAAACGTCAGATAAAATTATAATGAACGGAACTCTTCACCATGTCGAAATATATGTTTCAGATCTGAAACGCTCCACTGATTTCTGGAGCTGGCTCCTAACTGAAAAATTATCATACACTGAGTTCCAGAAATGGGAGCAGGGAATCAGTTTTAAGTTTAACGAAACATATATAGTCTTTGTTCAGACTGAAGCAAAATATTCAGAAGTTGCGTATAACAGAAAGAATACAGGATTAAATCATCTTGCATTTCATTGTGACTCAATTGAATTTATCGAAACACTTACAAAAGAACTGAAAGAAAGAAGTGTAACAATTTTATATGAAGATAAGCATCCGTTTGCAGGAGGTAATTACTATTACGCAGTCTTCTTTGAAGATCCGGACAGAATAAAAGTCGAAGTAGTTTATAGCTCGTAATTCGTAATTCAAAATTCGTAAATATTTATATTTTGCCTGAAGATAAAAATAATATCTGGTGGGGACCCCCAAAAAACTTCTCAGATAGATCAGATAAGCGTAAGATCTCTTGGCTGGAACTTTTCTATGATCTTGTCTATGCAGCCGCAATCTCCCAGCTAACACGTTATCTTTCTCTACACAGCACTTGGATCGAGCTGATCTATTATTCCTATCTCTTCATTATGCTTTTCTGGTCATGGTATAACGGTAGCCTTTATCATGATCTTCACTGGAGAGATGGAGTGCGTTCAAGATTCTTGTCATTATTGCAAATGCTTTCAATCGCTGTTGTTGCAATTACTCTGAATAGCGCTTTCACAGGTCATCAAAGCTTTGCTATATCATTTTTATTAGTTCAGTGCATTATTACTTATCTATGGTGGAGTACCGGCTATTATGATCCAACCCATAAGCCATTAAGTAAATATTATGTTTTAAATTATAGTATAAGCATTGCACTTTTTATCATCTCAATTTTTGTAAATGAAATTCTAGCTGAAGCATTATGGCTGGCAGCTTTAATATTAAATCTAAGTTCCGGCTTGCTTGGAGTTCCTAATCTGTTAAGGATAATGAAAAGCAGGGGAGACAGCTTTACTCCTTCTGCATCTTTACTTGAAAGATTCGGACTCTTCACGATCATTGTTCTGGCAGAAACTCTTTTCGGAATAATAAACGGTATATCAGTTGTTCCTGAAAAAATATTTATTGTATGGTATACATTTATACTGGGTATACTTATTTCATTTCTCTTGTGGAGTCTGTACTTCGATATGATAAGTGACAGAAGGCTGAAATTAGGTTATAAATATTTTCAATTAATTTATTTTTTACATATTCCGTTACTGGCATCATTTGGTATTTTAGGTTCTTCAATTAGTCTAATCCTTTCCGGGAAGTCAGTAGATAATACGGAAATTTTAATGTTCGGTTCAGCATTAGCAGTTATTCTGCTTTGTATCTCATCTATCTCATTGATCATGCAGCATAACGCTGAAGAGAGAGCTTTTGTATTTCCAGTCGTTAGATTATTATTTATAACTGCGGCTGCCATATTACTTATCACCGCATTTCACAATTATTTCAGCATTCCGGGTTATCTTACTTTAGTTACCCTTATACTTGCAATCCCGGTAGTTGTTGGTGGAAGAAGCTGGGCACTTTATAAGATGAATATCATAAAAAGCTAACATTGTTAGCTTTTTATTTATTCTTATATCATTTATTTTTTATTCATTCAAACATAAAATCAAAAAGTAACATTGAAAAATTTAATAATGATCGTATTTATATTGATGCTAAGCATTAGTGCAAATGCGCAATCTGACAAAATTAAGTACAATAAAAAGTTAGCTGACTCACTTGGGGCAGATGAATATGGCATGAAGCTTTATACTCTGGTAATTCTAAAACAGGGTTCCAATAAAACTGATAATAAGAACGTTATAGACAGCCTGTTCACAGGGCATCTTGCAAATATAAACAGGCTTGCAAATGACGGAAAGCTTGTTGCTGCCGGACCAATGGTAGAAAATGACAAAAATTATCTCGGAATATTTATCTTCAATGTAAAAACTATAAAAGAAGCTCAGGAATTATTAAGTACTGATCCTGCAGTTAACGCTAATTTGTTAGACCCTGAAATTTATGTCTGGTACGGCTCCGCTGCATTGCCTAAATATCTACCATATCATAAGATGATAGAAAAAAAGAAACCATAATATTTTAACAAATTTTAAGAGTACACCAATTGAAATTACATTCCTAAGAAAAATACGTTTATATAAAAAATGCAGCTTTCAGAAGGTGAATATTATGGTAAAGTAGTTCAGTCAGTTGATCTTGATGGTCTTGTGATCTCAAAATCATTTTATTCGCATGGTACAATGCTTCCTGTGCATTATCATGAAAACCATTATTTCTGTTTTGTACTTAGCGGTAATTATTCCGAACGATCTTCAAATAAGGAAATTATATGCGCAAAGGGTGACCTGATCTTTCATCCTAAGAATTCGGAACATCATAATAATTTTACTGACAGCTCAACCACTTGCTTTAATCTTGAATTCTCTACTGCCTGGATAAGCAAATTTACTGAAACGAAAATAGAACTGAACTCAATAATAAAAACAGAAGATCAGAAGGTTCAAAATTCTGTTCTTAAGATCTATAGGGAATTGAATAGTCATGATGATCATTCGTCTTTAATGATCGAAGGATTAATGCTAGAAACAATAGCAGGCTTTTTCAGAGTTAATTCATCACAAAGTAATATTCCTATTTATTTGAAGAGAGTAATTGAATATCTAAATGATGAATTCTCATCAAATCCTACACTACTTCATCTTTCCAAAATTGCAGGTGTTTCTCCTGAGCATCTTGCAAGAGAATTTAAAAGTAAGATGAAAATAACTATTGGTGAATTCCATCGGCAGATCAAAGTAAAGCATTGCTGTTATATGTTAAGGCATACCCATAAAAATTTGTCTGATATAGCTTTTGAAACAGGATTCTCCGATCAAAGTCACTTTTGCAGAGTATTTAAGTCTCTCACAGGCTTCAGTCCTTTACAATACCGTCTGGCAAAGTAATATCAATCATATCCTATCCAGTCATTCCGGTTCTATAATAATCTGATAATATTTGATATTTTTAAATTCAGGAACATAATTATCTCAATATATTTATCAAAATAAAATATGAACAGAATAAACAAGTTGAAAAAATTATTATTATTATCAATATTAATTATCTTACTAACTATGTCAAAAGTATTTTCAGCGGAAAAAGACAGTATAAAGCTTGATTACAATAAGATCTATTCCTTATGCCTCGATGGTAATGTAACTCCGGCTTTAGAAATTATCCGAGCAGCAGACTATAAAAAGCTAAATGATAAAGACAAAATATTTAAAGATAATTTTGAGAGCAGATTTAGTAAAGAAACTGATGAAAGTGATTATTTAAAAAGTAAAGAGTCATCAATCTCTGATATCATAAAAATCTTTCACAATTATTGGAGAAAATCTTTACTGGATAATTCAAATAATTATGATAAAGAACTTATTTCAAATCTTGCATTATTTCTTAAGTCTGATGAAAACGAAGACAGTGTTAAAGTTAATTTAGACAATTATCTTAAATCGCTCGGATTATATACTGCCGGATTCGGAAAAACAGGTAGATTTTTAGACTTATTAGTTTGGTCGTCCGAAAATGATACTGTGTATTCCATTCCCTTGCATAAAGAAGTCTTAAAGGTCAAAGTCGTCTTCATGGAAAATTTCCTAACTCTTGGCTGGCAGGAATTTGCAACCCTTGCAAGATATTATCCCGGCGGCTGGACAACAACTGAGTCACTATTCTGTGTAAAAAGTGCTTATGATCTCAATAGTGAATCATTTAAAATAAGTTATCTTGCTCATGAAGGTAGACACTTTTCCGATTACAAAATATTTCCTAAGCTCAAAAGCGAAGATCTTGAATATCGTGCAAAACTCACTGAACTCAGCCTTGCAAATGAATCATTATTCAATACTATTAGTTTTTTCATTAATAATTCTAACTATGAAGGGAATAATGGTCACTCAGTTGCTAACTATTGTGTTGTAAGAGATCTTTCAAAAAAATTATTTAATGAAGACTTTGAAAAAGATATTGAAAAGTGGAAGACTGTTAAGATCAGTGTCATAAATGCCGCAGCTTATAATATTCTTACGAAAAATACAAAGATCTTAAAAAAGTTAGGTCCTGATGTTGAAAAATATATAAAAAATTAAAAATTATTATTCTTTTTTCCCTTTAAGGATCATTATCTAATTATAATATTAAGTAAATAGAAATTTTAAATAAGAAAAATCATTGTTGAACTTTCGGAAAAATAATTGAAGACATTAGGACTTATCGGAGGCCTCTCATGGCATTCCACAATTATTTATTACAGGATCATAAATCAGATCATCAATGAAAGGCTCGGAGAACTCAACTCTGCTAAAATTATTCTGAATTCAGTTAATCACCAGGACTTCAGAGTTTTCCAGGAAGAGGAAAATTGGACTGCCATTGGTAAAAAACTTTCTGACATTGCTGTTCAGTTAGAAAATGACGGGGCGGATTGCATAGTCATGTGCTGCAACACTACTCATAACTCTGCTGATGATATTATTGATCGTATAAATATTCCGTTCATACATATCGCAGATGAAACTGCAAAAGAAATCGCAGCTCAGAAGATATCAAAGGTCGGTTTATTAGGTACAAAGTTCACCATGGAAAATCCATTTTTCAAGGATAGACTTACAAAGTTCGGAATTGAAACGATTGTTCCTGACTGCACGGACAGAGATATTGTATTTGAATCAATTTTCAAAGAACTCGGTTTCGGTATAGTTAAAGATGATACCAGAATAAAATTTATTAAAATTATTAATAAGCTAAGATCAGAAGGAGCCGAAGGTATAATTCTTGGCTGTACAGAAATTCCGCTTTTGATCAGCGATAGAGATAGTCCTGTAAAAGTGTTTGATACTACTGCTATTCATGCAAAAGCTGCCGCGGAATTTGCATTATCATGAGCCTGTTTTGTGAGAAATTATCAGCTTTTATTTGCCCCGACCTTTAGGTCGGGGTAAATATTCCAATGTTGTGGCTTTAGCCGAACCTAAAATCTAAGATTAGGCTAAAACCTGTATCTTAAAATTCTAAACCCCGACCTAAAGATCGGGGCAAATAAAAACTTTCATTATTAATTTAAATCGGGGTTGAGCCAAAGGAAATCCGAAAAATAAGAAAGCTTTCGTTGCTCCGCAACAACCTAAAGGTCGG
>JBBRMY010000041.1:0-18284 GCA_038230595.1 Ignavibacteria bacterium | reverse complement strand
GATCCATGATATTAAATATCAGAGAGCTTTTTTTACAAAGCAAATATTATTATTTTACTACCATCATTTTTTTAGTAACTTTCGTACTTCCTGAGATAAGCGAATAAAAATAAACTCCCGATGCAAGTGAGCCTGCATTAAAGTTTACTGCATAACTTCCTGCCACAAGTTTATCATTTACTAAAGTTGCTAACTCTTTTCCTGACATATCATATACTTTCAGGCTGGTTTGAGCAGCTTTATCTATATCAAATTTAATATTTGTTTCAGGATTGAAGGGATTTGGATAATTCTGATAAAGATTGAATCCGACTGGAACGCTTGAGTTACCAATTCCTGTTGCAACGTACTGAGTTACCGGCTCTGAAATCACAATATGTCCGCTACCTGGTCCTCCTGTATTTCCGGCAACAACTACCCCATAGTAAGTTGGACCAATAAAATATGGATATATCGGACTACCTGCTGCATCTATTGTTACATAGTAAGCATAAATGCCTGCAGGATATTCCGGAGTTACTGCGAATCTTCCGTTATGTGCATCAAGATCAAAATTACTTGCAGCAATTTGATAATCTTCCTGAAAGCATCCAAGAGGATATGTTGTACTGACTGCCGGACCATATTGAGAAGGCTGAAGAACTGTTCCGTCCGGAAGTGTTGTTCTTGTTGTAATATTTCTTTTGGTATATCCTGATCTCATTCTTGCAATTCCTCCTGTTCCATTTGCATTTGCAAAGGCATAAGGTCCGTACAAAGGATATCCGTCAAAAAAATATCCGATTATAGGTGAATGCTGAGCTGCATTGGGTGTATAGAGCTTAGTCATATTAATATGATAATGATATGATCCGCCGGGTGCAGGGTGACCACCGGAGGAATCAAAACCAGTTCCTTCAAAATACTGCGCAACCCTATGCCATATTCCGCCATTATTATAAGTCATAGCATCACCGTAATTAAATATAGCAACACCGTTTTTCAGAACTCCGATCTGACCATTCCCTACTGCAGTAAATGCAGAAGCAGGAACAGGAAATCTCGCAATCTTGAAAACCCAGTTCTGATTAGATGGCACATTGGGGTTCATAGCCCAGGGACCAATTGTGTAAGATGGTATTCCTGTAGCTTTCACATAGGAATAATTTACAGAATAAAATACTTGCTGAACATCAGCCTGAATTCCATTATATCCGGTTGCTCCATTTAGATTTTGCTTCCATGTATATATCTCCGGAGTTATATCGGCGTAAGACATAGTAGATATGATCAACAAAGCTAAAAGCGATAGGACAATGAGAAATACTTTCATATATTTTAATTAATTTATTTTTAATTTTTGAAGCTGTCGAGAAATTTTGCATTCTCTTCCGACAGCTTTATTGCTATAAGCTTGCCATTATAATTACAGGCAATGTGTGTGTAATCTTTTGAAGTATTGAAAACCATGTTTGCAATGAAAGTTGAATCCTTGTAAAAACTCATGGAGCCCGATGATATACAGTAAACATATGTGAATGGATCATACTGAATTACGTTTTTTACATCATTCACTTTTCCGAAATCTGATACATCTACATCCTTTATTTTCATTTTTCCTGTCGAATCAAAATCCATTTTATAACTGAACTTTATATGATCAGCCTTTGATATATCCGGCAGCTCTGCATTTTGCTTATTGCTGCTGCAGGAATAGAAGAACATTAAGAGTAAAAATATTAAAGAAATTATTTTCATATCATTTATCTTTTTGGTGGCAATCCGTCTTTTGGAGGTCCATCATGTCCCGGTCCACCCGGGGGCGGTCCACCCGGACCTGCCATCATTCTTAAAGCTTCATTTATTACCTTATCAAATTTTTTCTTCTGCTCGTCTGTGCATAGTTCTCTAACTTTTTTGAAATGATTGAATGTTATCAGCTCCAGCTGTTTCTGGTCATCACCGATTTTTGATGCAGCAGATTCAGGGCTGCCAGAACCGGATAACCCGTCCCAAAAGCTGTCTCTGTCTTTCTGCATACTTTCTCTTATCGCTTTAATATCCTTCTGATGCTGCTCTATCAACTTATCATAATCCTGAATTTGCTTATCTGAGAAGTTTAACTCATGTGATAGAAATTCTTTGGGTCCTCCCTGGGTTAGAACTTTTCTATCCTTGTCATCCGGCATTCTATCTCTTTCTTTATCCATTATGTCTCCACGCTCTCTTTCGGGTGGATTTGGCGGCATATGAGGACGATGAAGCCATAAGAAAGCAAGAAGTCCTATATTGATCACAAGTAATGCCACAACCGCGATCGCTAATATTTTGTTTTTATCAAAAAAATTCATTTTGAATTATAATTATAATCGGTTTCTGAAAAATACTCTTTAGCAAAATCTTTCAATGTTGAGCTTTGCTGCTGAGTCGTCGTTACTTTATTTGTTTTTTCGGATATAGTTGAAGTATTCTTAGTTGTATTATTAGAAATATCCTTAACTGAATTCTGGTATGTAAAGAATGAAAAGATATTTAGCAAAAACAGAACTGCAAAGCCTAATGCATATTTTCCGATAAAACTTTTCTGTTCTTTATATACCACTTTTTTATCCAATGCATTCAGAATTCTTTCAAACATGAATGGATTCGGTTGAGTTTTCTCCATGTTTTCGATGCTGTTCAGCGTGTCGTTAACTTTTTTATTTATTTCGTTTTTGTTCATATTCTGTCATTAATTGATTAGACGAAGTTATGATTGAATCCTTGCGGTGTAAATTTCCCCCTCCTTTCTCAAGGAGGGGGTTAGGGGGTGGTTATTCAAATTAATGTGCTGACATCACAATAATATTTTCATTCAGATGGCCGTTGGTCCTTGAGAGGTGAAAGCTTATCCAACGCTCTCGCGTTGAACATTCCGATAAATCGGAACTAAAACACCAACGGCGGCGGGCACTGATTAAGCTTTGTTTCTCATTCCCTATAATACCTTTCCAACTTCTTTCTCAAATTCGCTTTTGCCCTGAATATCAAAGATTCAACAGAAGAAACCGAAGTATCCATTATCTCACTTATATCCTGATAACTTAACTTTTCAACTTTGTTTAATACAAATGCAATTCTCTGGTTTGCAGGCAGGCTGTCAATTTCTTTAAATAGTGTCTTGGACATTTCACTATTTTCTTCGACTATTCCCGGATGCTCATAGTCGATAAAGTATTCCTCCCCGTCTTTTTCCGGGTCGCTGAATATATTCTTAAATATAGCAAATCTCTTTTTTGCTTTGCGGCTTCTTAAAAGATCCAGGCATTTAGTAACCGTTATTCTATATATCCATGTTGATAACTTAGATTCCTTTTTAAAATTTTTAACAGATCTGAAAACCTGAACAAACACTTCCTGTGTAATATCTTCAGCATCATTCTTATTAGTAATAAATCCCATAGCAGTATTATAAACAGATGTGCTGTAAAGATCATAAATGCTTCTGTAAGCACTTTGATCTCCCTTTATAAGAGATTCTATAAGTTCAGATTCTTCTGAGTACATTAAAATGAAATGTGATTTGAGTTTAGTAATCTAAAGAATTAAATCAACTTTTATAATTCCATTTGCAAATATTTACCGCAAGGATTCAACATTTCCTGCGTCTAAATGTTTAAACCTAATTCCTGTATGAAAAAACTATTGATCCTTCTTTTTTCTATCTTTTCAGTTTCTGTATATGCTCAATATAATACTCTCTGGATCCCTGACACATTGAGCGGAACAAATTTCAATCTTACTATTAAAGATACTCTTAAGCAAATGATCCCCGGGCAGCAGACTGTTACTGAGGCAATAAATGGAAATTGGTGGGGACCTACTCTGATCTTTAACAAAGGAGCAAATATCCATATGAATGTTACGAATAAGCTTCAGGATACAACAACTATTCACTGGCATGGAATGCATCTGCCAGCAATAATGGACGGTGGTCCGCATCAAAAAATACCACCTTCTACTACATGGATGCCATACTGGCAGGTTTCAAATAATGCCGGGCTGTACTGGTATCACCCGCATCTTCACATGGAAACTGAATATCAGATGAATATGGGAATGGGCGGACTTATAATTATTCTCGATCCAACAGAAAGTGCTTTGCCGCTTCCAAGAACTTATGGTATTGATGATATTCCGCTTGCCCTTTCAGACAGAAGATTCAACTCATTAAATCAGATACAGGATGTTCCTTATGGTGATTCAATGATGGTGAACGGAACGCTTCGTCCCCAGACAAATGTTCCTGCACAGGTTGTAAGATTCAGAATTTTAGATGCAGGTCCTGAAAGATCTTATAATATCGGCTTCAGCGATAACAGAACTTTTTATGTAATAACATCAGACGGAGGATTGCTTGATGCTCCGGTAGCAGTTACTCGATATCTATTGTCAACAGGAGAAAGAATAGAAATTCTTGCTAACTTTACAGGTCAGTCCGGTCAAAATGTAACTCTTAAAGCATATAATTCTACTTTAACCCAACAAATGCCAGGCGGTGATGTTTTTCCTGTTGGCACACTATTTTATAACGGACTCGCAAGAATTGATTTTAATATTCTTCGACTGAATATAACAGCTCAAACTTCATCTCCAATTACAACCATACCAACAGCACTTACTACAAATAATTTTATTAGTGAAGGTTCATCTCAGCTAACACGTAATCTGACAATTTCAGATACAAATATTGCAGGAATTCCGGGTGTAGCTTTTGTAATAAATCACCGTCTGTTTAATTATGATTATTATAATTATTCAGTTCTTTTATCAAATACAGAGATCTGGAGAATTTCAAGTACATCAAATTTCAGTCATCCTTTCCATATACATGATGTTGAGTTCAATATTCTAACCCGGAACGGAGTTGCACCCCCTTCTTATGAAAAAGGCTGGAAGGATGTTGTTCTTGTAAAGAACGGAGAAACTGTACGGTTCATTGCAAAATTTGATGACTTCTCAGATTCACTGCATCCTTTCATGTATCATTGTCACATCGCTTTGCATGAAGATGACGGAATGATGGGACAATTCATTGTTAAAAGTCCAACTGTTGGAATAAGCAGTTTATCACAGCAGCTTCCTGAATTTTCTTTATATCCAAACCCTGCATCGGATAAGCTGAATGTTTCTTTTCCGAATTCCACTGAAAGCAGTAATGTATATTACATCAGAATATTTGATGCTG
Organism: Ignavibacteria bacterium; assembly: GCA_038230595.1. Lineage (GTDB taxonomy): Bacteria > Bacteroidota > Ignavibacteria > Tepidaquicellales > Tepidaquicellaceae > JBBRMY01. The sequence goes on along the minus strand of JBBRMY010000041.1, from coordinate 13,078 downwards.
CAGGCAGAACAATCTATATGCTGCCAAAGCCTCAGATACAGAATGGTTTAGATATTTCCGGACTTGCTGCAGGAGTTTATTTTTTACAGTTAACTGACGAAAGAACAAAACTGGTAAACACTGTAAGATTTGTAAAGCAAAAATGATGATAATGAAAATTTCACTTAGCAGATTTTTTACTTTTACATTTGTTTTATCCAGTATAATTCTGTCCATGATGATGCAGGGATTTATGGATGATCCATTGACGGAAAGACAGGTAAATGATTTTCAACTTTTGAATATTGACAATAAAAAGGTTTCACTTTCTAATTATCCAAATGCAAAGGGATTCATAATTGTTTTCACATGTAACCACTGCCCTTTTGCTAAGCTTTATCCGCAAAGACTGAATGATCTAAATGAAAAGTATTCGGCATATGGAATACCATTAATAGCTATCAGCTCAGCAGATACATTGAAGATGGAGGATGATTCTTTTGCCGAAATGCAAAAGAAGGCTAAAGATGAGAATTTTAATTTCCCATATTTACTGGATGCTGATCAGTCAACAGCTAAAAACTTTAATGCGCAGAGAACTCCTCATGTATTTGTAATCTGGAAAGAAAATGATAAATGGGTTGTAAAGTATAACGGTGCTATCGATGATAATGCTGCAAAACCGGAACTGGTAACTGTTAATTATATTTCAGTAGCTGTTGACAATTTGTTGGAGGGAAATGAAGTCGTAAACAAAGAAACAAAATCAATAGGTTGTAAAATATTGTTTAGATGAAGAGCAACCTGTTAGGCTGTTGCGAAGCAACGGAAGCTTTAAATCCTACTTACAATTTACCTGCATCCCAATCCTTGCCCTCGAATGTTTTAATTAATGGGGGCAGTTGGGGCGAAGCAAAAATTCCGAACTGATCTTGGATTGTATATTGGATAGATCTAAAAAAGGAGAAAGAAATAAATATAAAAAAATTTAAAGAAAAACTGACCGCTGGATATGAAAGCCTTCGTATAACTTTCCATTAATAAAATCTGATGAATTGAAAACGAGTGCGTTCTTTCTGCATCTCATTAGATGAAATTCTCTACTCATATAAAATCTTTCTTTTTGGGTTATATGATGCTGGAGACTTTCACACTTTGCATCAATATATTTTGTAATATCTATAAAATAATTAGGAACGAAATGGCACTTAAATGATTTTATAGGCTCAGCCATCATAAATAATTTAAGGCTGTCAATTCTGTTGGAAATATTTGTGACAATTTTTGAGATCTCACAATGTTCCTGATGATCATTTCCGGTAATGTCCAGAAAATGAGTGACAAGTATCTCCGGCTGCAGCTTGATCAAAACACTTTCAAGCTTCGTAACGATTTCAATATTAAAGAGAACTTTTTCCTGAGGAATATCCAGAAAAATAATATTTACATCAATATCTTTGAAAGAATTCCGAGTTTCAGTCTTTCTTACTTCATTTTCAATATACAGATTTCCGGTTTTTTCTTTTTCGGTTACAGAAATTCCGTTATTTCCATTAGTTACAATAACTACGTCAACAGAATATCCTTTTTCCAGATAATATCTGATAGTCCCATATGACGTTATTTCTGCATCATCAGGATGAGCAAAAACAAATACAGCTTTGGCTTTATTTTGCATTTTGAGGAACAGAGTAAAATAGCTATGAATGGTTACTTGCAGAAATATTAACAGGCTGTAACAATTTGTAAGCTATTAAAATTAGTATTATATACCCTCAAAAACAATCACTATTACAGGATTTTATTCAAATATATGCTATTTTGTATATTACCTCCATTTAACTTTGTTTTTCTATTATTTGATAATTATGTTCAGATAATCACAACTCAAACACTGGCAGGCGCGTAATTTTTATTACAAATTCCAGTTTATTTTAAGGATGCTGGTATTGCTTTCCGAAGCCTGATGAAAAGATCGTAAAATCATTTCCATTTACTACATTATCACCATTAAGATCAGATCTCAGATATCCTATTTGACCGAATTGCTGCGAAAATTGGGTAAAATCATTTCCATTTACAAAGCCATCTTGATTTATATCACCTCCTATTAATGTATATTTGCCATTATGTAAAGACTCATTGCTGCCAAAAGCCTGTGTTGCAGCAATCGTAAAATTATATGTGATCGTACTGCCGCTAGTATAAGCCTCTCCTCCTGTCTTACTCCATGTTAATAATGAATTCCTATGCTTAACAATAATATAATATGTGCCGCTTGGTGTAGCATTAAATTGTGAAGCCGCTATGAAAGTTACTGAATCGATGATCGACTTTGAAGAATCTATATAAGCAGTAGGAGAACCTACTAAAGCCAAATAAACAGTAACCGAATCTTTGGAAATTAGAGTATTCGTTCCGCTGTTATATAATCCTTCCGGAATAACTGTAATGTTCAGATTTGTTGCCAGTGCATTCGATGCAGCAGTCCATCTTGAAAATGAGTTCACTCCTGAAAGAGAGATCGTATTATTTACTGTATCCCTTGTACCACCTTGTAATGTCCAGCTTGTTCCACTGTTAGTTGACTTGTAAAGGTTTAGTGCATTTTCATTTAAAGCATTCACTTCGGTGTTGTCATATTTAAATACCAGATCACAGTTAAGTGCGGAGTTATTTGCCGGACTTATATCATAATACCTTAATATGGAATTTCCCCCATTCACCGTCTGTGCCACATGTGAACGTGTAATTATTGTGGAACCAAGTGATGAAGCACTTGTAAAGGTTACACCAAGTCCTCCGATATTCAGATTATTTGGTGCATTAATTGTTCTTGTTGTTGTTAGAGACCCTGAGGATCCCCTGACAGTGTTTCCGGGAGTTTCTTTTAAGTATCCTGATGAAGAAAGTGTTATTATTTTTCCATTTAGATTTAAAAAACCGGAAAGAACTGAGAGAGTATCATTGACAGTGATTGGATTATTTAAAATAATTCCTGCTGCATTATTTACAGTTAACTGATTTACTACTGCGGGGAGCTCGATCCCTGAGGTTATATTTGTTGTTCCTGAATAGATTACATTTGTGTTAGATCCAAATCTTAAATTACCGCTTACACTTCCATTTTTTCTGTTTATTGTTGCAAAATTTCCCATGACGAGAGTGTCAGAATTAGTTAAATTTCCTGAAGTAAAGTAAACAGTCCCCGGAATTGTGATCTTATTATTTAAAGTTACTCCTGCTGCATTATTGATAGAAAGATTTGCATAAGACATGTTAACAGTTGCAATGATCTGAGCCGAGATCCCATTATACTCTACGATCCCTCCGGTAGTATTAAATGTTCCTGAGTTTGATATTGGATTTGAATTTCCGTTTAAGAATAAAGTATATGAAGATACAGAAAAAGTACCTCCTGAATTAACTGTAAGAAATGAAAACTGATGATTAGTTCCCAACTGCACATTAGCCCCATTAAAAACTGTACATGTTGGAGAAGATATCGCTCCGGTACCGGTTACAGTTGTATTAGAACTGAACTTCAAAACTGACACAGAAATTGTCCCATTATTCGGCAATGAAGTATAACTATAATCCAGTGGTCCTGATCCTGATATTACAGCAGACAATCCGATATTTATTAAGCCCGGAGAAGTATAAGCTCCGCTTACAGCTAAAATTGTATTAGTACTTAAAACCAGTGTACCAATATTTGATCCGGTACTAACACCAAAAGTACCCTGCGTAACATTAATAAGATTATTGTTTGTTAAACTGCTTTGAAAAAGAATCAAGCTTGAAGTAGTTTTATTTATTGTTCCATTATTAACAGTAATAACACCGCAGTTAAAATTTGTCGCAGGCAGTATATTGTAGATATTATTATTGATAATTGTTCCTATTCCACTTAAATGGCCGCTATTCCAGTTAATAGTTCCATTATTGATCAGAGTTTTTGAAAATACAAAGCTGCCATTTGTAATTGCAAGAGTTGCTGATGAAAGTATCACAACAGGACCTGATCCGCTTAATACAGCGTTACTAAAATTAAAAGCTGAAGATACTTTAATTGTATCACTTCCGCTGAGTGTTGCATCAGAAGTTATAGTAGTAAATGTGATAGTATTTCCTGTACTAAAATTTAAAGTACCGCCTCCCGTAATGGTTATAGCGGGATTATAATAAGCAATTGTTAAACCTGCATTAAAATTTGCTGTTCCACCCGTTGTAGAAAATGTACCAAGATTCGTAAGAGTCATTCCTCCGTTAAAGTTGGTTACACCTGCAATGAAATTACAATTTCCGGATACATTAAATGTAGAGGATGCTGGAAAATTTACATTGCCGATAAAGCTTACATTACCAGCACCGTTTATAGTTGAGAGAATATTATGAACTGCAGTGCCCCCATTTCCAAACTCTATCAAAGCTCCTGATGCAATATTAAAATTACCTGTATGATTATATGTTCCGGTTGGGACAATAATTGATATAATCCCTGTATTTATAGTTACAGTACCGCTGTTCGTGAAACCAAGATTAAAATTAGTTCTGGTATTGGTAACACTTTTTGTTATAGTGCCATTATTAATAAGCACTAAGCCTTCACTATATGTAAATGCTGTCTGAATGTTAAATGCGCTATTATTAGTGAATGTCCCTGCTCCGAAAATGCCGCCTGCTGTCCAAAGTACAGTGCCATTGTTAATAATATTTTTATCACAGGTGATATTAAACTGATTTATTAAAGTCGAACAGCCGGGCTGCATTACAATCGGTCCGCTACCGGTATATAAGCCGCCGGAAAAAGAAAACGAAGAAGCTATTTTAATCGTGTCAGTTCCGCTTATTGTTCCGGTTGTACTTAAAGATGAAAAATTGAAAGCTGTACCTGTATTAAAATTTAAAACTCCTGCAGGTACTGTTATACTTGAATTATATGCTCCGACTATCAATCCGGAGTTAAAATTACCTACCCCTCCTGTACAAGTTATCGTGCCAATATTTATCATGTTCATTCCTGCAGGAAAATTTACGGTATCTCCGGCAATATTAGTTGTACCGGAAATATTATAAGTGGATGAAGTAGTAAAATTTACTATAGATGCAAAAATTACTGTTCCCGCACCTGATATGGATGATTGGATATTGTTAATAAGAGTTCCACCGTTTCCAAGAAGAAGCGTAGCACCTAATGCTACAGTCCAGGTTCCTGTATGAGTATTAGAGCCAGTTCCGGCTATTAAAGAAATTTTTCCTGCATTAATAATTATTGCTCCGCTGTTAGTAAAAGCCAATGAGAATTGGTTCTCATTATTGAACGAACTTTTTGTCATCGTTCCGTTATTTATGAAAATTATGGAAACAGAATTTCCTGAAGTTGTCTGTACGTTAAAAATATTATTATTAGTAATGGAGCCGGCACCTTGAAGATTTCCGCTGTTCCATGTTACAGTTCCGAAATTGAAAAGGTTTTTGTTAATGAAAAACGATCCGGTCGTGAATGAACTGCTGCTTCCTGCCTGAAGTATCATAGCGCCATTCCCTGAGTATGTCCCCCCCCCGCATGTAAATGTTGATGTTATCTTTACAGTATCACTTCCGGTGATATTCGCGCTTGATGTTACTGTTGAAAATGTAAAAGTAGTTGTACCGGTATTAAGAATTACATACCCACCGGAGTTCATAGTGAGGTTTGTACCATACCCTCCTATCACAACTCCCGGCATGAGATTTAATATTCCACCCGAATTATTTATTGTGCCTATATTCGTAAGCGTCATTCCGGCATTAAAAATTGCAGAGTCACCATTAAAAAAAGAGGTTCCTGATATATTGTATGTAGAAGTTGATGCAAATTTTATTCTGGCAGAAAATATTACATTCCCTGCTCCTGTTATTGAGGAAAGAATATTATGAGTTGTTGTAGTTCCAAAAAGCCCGAACTGTAAAGTTGCACCTGATGCAACTGTAAAGGTGCCTGTATGATTAGTGGGTCCTGATGGTGAATTCAGCTGTATTGAACCGATGTTAATATTTATTGTTCCGGAATTTGTAAGAGTAAAATTAAAGCTGTTGGCATTATTTACTGTTGTTTTATTTATAGTACCATTGTTGATGATCATTAAGCTAAATGAATAACCGCTTACAGTTTGAATATTGAAAATATTATTATTGGTTATAGTGCCTGCTCCCTGAAGAGCTCCTGATGTCCAGTTTATTGTACCGCTATTGACGATATTTTTATCAAAAGTAATTAAAGTATTATTAATTGAGCTTGTACAGCCCGAAAGCAGAATGAATGGTCCTGCTCCGGTATAAACACCTGAGCCTGCAGTAAAAGAATTAGAAACTTTTAGAGTATCCGTACCTGCAATAAATGCATTAGCGGTCAGTGATGAAAATGTAAATGCAGTTCCTGTATTAAAATTCAAAACACCCTGTCCGCTGACACTGCATGTAGAGCCATAAGCTCCGACTACTAATCCTGAATTCAAATTCAATACGCCTCCGGTGCTAATAATATTTCCTATATTTGTAAGAGTCATTCCGGAAGGATAGTTTGCTGTATCAGAAGCAAAAGTCGAATTACCGGAAATGTTATAAGTAGATGTAGTCTGAAATTTCAGCTTTGAAGAATTAAGTAAATTTCCGGCTCCGGAAATAACCGAACTAATATTATGCGTAGCAGTGCTGAAAGAACCAAAGCCTAATGTTGCGCCGGAAGATACGTTGAAATTTCCTGTATGATTGAAAGTACCGGATGAGGCATTGAAGCTGACAGTACCACCGACAACATTCACAGTTCCTTTATTCAGAAAAGATGAAATAAAAGTATTTGAGCTTGCAGCTATATATTTATTGAATGTTGAATTATTAGTTATCGGCATTCCCCATTGATAGTTCAGAGCACAGCTATCCTGAAATACTCCGTTATTATCAATTGTGGATGCTCCGGAAATATTTCCGCTTGTCCATGTTATCGTACCGCTGTTTGAAATATTTCTGCTGATTGTCGCAGTACTTCCGTTGAACAGCAAAAATGAAGTTGCAGGGACAATAAATGTTCCCGTTCCTGAAATAGTACCGCCCTGAATGTTTGAAAAAGAACCCGGACTAAGGAAAATGTTTCCAGCACCTGTTATAGTTCCGTTACACGTCAGATCTGCAGAATTAGAATGAACGATGTTTAAAGAATCTCCTGCCAGAATATTTAAAGTAGCTCCGCTATTTATTATCAGATCATTTAAGGTGAAGTTTCCGTTCAGGTCTATTGAATGTCCACTGTTGATATTTATAATTCCTGCGGTACTTGTTGGAGAAGAACCGGCCGCTATCCAGGTTGTTCCATTATATTGCTGCCATATGCCGGAATTGGACCAGACACCTGAGTTTATAGATCGGAAATCACCTGCAGATTGTGAAAAAGAGTTATTAAAAAAAAGAACGAGAACAATTATTACAGCAAGGAATGCAGTGAATATTTTTTTAACAATAAGATCAAAAAGTATTTTTGTTAAGATCATTTTCTGCTTTTTTATTGATTATTGAAATTAGACAATTCAAAATATCAACAGTGCACAAAATTACCAAAGACACTTTTATTGAAATGTTTATTTTACATTTAAGGAGATTATTACAATAATGATGTTTTAAGGAAGGAAATGAAGAAAATTTTAATTAAACTGTTTTTTCTATAGTTTTTGGAAGAATTAGACTGAATGTTTCTAAAAAATGCACATTTTAAAACGATTTCTACATCGCTGTTGGTGTATAGTTCGGATTTATCGGAACATCATCAACAGCTGGTAGAAATAAAAATAAGATAGACATTGTCGTTCCCCTACTATATTGACCTGGCATAAGCAGTAACTCAGCAACAAGCTCCGCTTGAACATCCCGCTTCCTGTGATGCCGGAACTGGAGATGAGCAATCAAATGCCCCATAATGAACGGAAATATCGCCAGTAACATTAAAATGCGAACCAAATCTTGTGTCCTGCACCATAGCTGCCGTATTACTGCATACCAGCATTGGCTTACCCGTTATGAATTTATGATGGTCGTCCATATTAAAATAATGTGGATGTCCTGAAATTGTACCCTTGTAAATTGCTGACTGGCCATAATCTTCGCAAATATCTTCTAACTTCTCCAATTTAAAAACACGAATTGTGTAGGAATAAAAATCAATCATTCCGATCTTCTTTTCAATTTCCGGATTATTTATATCGATCTTTGATTTAGTCATAACTCTGTAATCCATACAGCCAAGCTCTCTTAGTAATCTTCTGAAGTCTTCAATATACATGGCCCCGCTAAGACATTCTCCATGCAGCACCGGGTCATTCATTAAGTCTTTTGGTATTCTCCTGCTGCTGAACACATCTGAAAAATATAATTCACCACCGGGTTTTAACACCCTTAATATTTCGCTAAATACAGATCGCTTATCGGGTGATAAATTTATAACGCAATTAGAAATAACTACATCAACGCTATTATCTTTTATGCCCAACTCTTTCAGATCTTCAATATATCCATTTTTAAATGAAACATTTGATTTTGAATAACCAAATTTTTTCATTTGAGGATCTATGTGCCTGTTTGCAACTTCCAGCTGTTCAGCTGTCATATCAATACCTATTGCTGAACCCTTTTCACCAACTAATTTAGATGCAATGTAAACATCCCTTCCTGTACCGCATCCAAGATCAAGTATAGTGCAGTTTTCTAATGCGGGTGGGAACGGAGAGCCGCAACCATAAAATTTCTCCAGTATTTCATTATCAATTTCACTCATTATATTTCTTATTTCTACCGGTATTGATTCAGCATCACAGCAGCATGCGCTTGTTTGCAAATCCTTTGAGCTTTTAAGATATTTACCATAGTACTCTTTCAATTTTTCATGCATATATAAAGAATTTAAATTTAGAGTTATTTTTTAAAATTATTTTGCATTAAAGTCCCGATTACTTTTGAATACATAAACGTGGCAAGTGAGCTTTGTATGGAAATGATCTAAGACTTCTATACTTTCTGAAATGAATTATTATAGGGCTAATTTTGTATAATATTATAGGAAATACTTTTGTTCATTTTAAAATAAAGATACGATCTTAATTACCAAACTTTTATGAAAATAGTTTTCTTATTCTCGCTTTTTATTGTCGCATTTTTTAATGTAAATTGCTTTAGTCAAAATAGTTCTGATAGAACAAAAACTATAAATGCTGAAGAATTCAAAAAGATTGCTTCTAATGAAAATATAGTTATCCTCGATGTACGGACTCAAAAGGAATACGCAGAAGGACATATAAAGGATGCGGTTAATATTGATTATTTTGATCCAAATTTTAAAAATTCTATTGCTAAACTTGATAAAGATAAAATTTACTTAGTTTATTGCAAAGTTGGAATAAGAGGTTCTAAAGCCTGTAAGATCCTTAATGATCTTGAGTTTCAATCCATCTACAATCTCAAAGGTGGAAATGATGAGTGGAAAGATTCAAAATACAGCTTAGAATATTAAATGCTTAACCTTATTAAGATCATCCAGTGTATCTACATCAATTAACTCCTCCAATAAACGATAAGTTAAATTATTTATAGTTATTTTTTCTACCGTTTCTTTTAATACGCTTTCAGTACTCCATTTTATATTTGTAAATAATGTGTCATTGCTTTTTTTCATCCCCAGAAGGTAGTAACCACCATCGTTTGCGGGACCCAAAACTACGTCAAAATCTTCTAAAGATCTAAAAGCTTTAGAGATAATTTCTTTATTTAACTCAGGGGAATCTGTGCCAATTATAACAACCTTACTAAATTTAGAATTAAACGCATCGTTAAAAGCGGATTTCATTTTAAAGCCTAAATCACCATCAGCCTGGACTTTATTCTCAAAGCGTGAATCATAAATAGAATTATCAAATGAATCGGTAAAGTAGATGTATTTTTTACAATCTAGATCCTTTGTAAATGCAAAATTGATCTTTAAAAGTATTTTGTAAATATTTAATGCTTCCTCATCTCCAACATCTTTGGCAAGGCGAGTTTTCACTTTGCCCTTTACAGGATTTTTTGCAAATATTATTAAAGCTTCTTTATCATTCATTTGCAGCTAAAGCGCTTTGTTTTAAAATAAATCCTGTCTTGTATTCAAATATGAAAACCAGGATCAGTATTACATATTCAAATGCCAGAACATAATTATTGTCTCCCCACGTTCCCGATAATTTATATGTATATACCGTAAGATTTGTTAGCCCGATAATCCCAGACCAGAATAAGAATGTATAGTTAAAGTTAAAAACAAGTACAGCTGATAAAATGATTAAGTACCATGGGTGAACAGTTGTATTCAGTAAGAAATAAAAGAAAATTATTAATGTAAACTTAGTCAGGAATGGCTTTGACGAAAAAGTTAAATATCCTAAAACGAATAAAAATAGAATGTTAAAAGCACTTCTGATGATCTTGTGGTTTTCCATTCCATAGTAACGAAATAGTTCAGCTACAGCTCTAAACGGTAGTGCATTAAAATACCAGTTATCATTGTAGTTTTTCATTGTCTCAAAAATTCCGCTAAGACCGTTAATGTAATGAAGGATTAACAGGCATGGAATAACAAAAAAGATTAATCCGATAAAGAATGTCTTAACATTCTTACGATCAAAGAAGTAAACCAGTAACAAAGGCAAAAACAATATGGAATATATCTTTGCCATTACTGAAAATCCTAAGAATAGAAAAGCAAGGCTTGCATTCCTCTTTAAGCAAAAGTAAATACTGCCTGACAGGAAAAAAAGCAGGAGAATATCTACGTGAGCATTAAGGTTGACTTCGAACAATACCAAAGGAGAAAATGTATATAGAAGGATTAAATACTTATTCAGATTTAAAAGCAATATTATTTTGTATAAGAAATAGATAACTCCTATATCAAACAGCAAGAATAATATCTTTAATCCAATTAATGAGCCTGATAAAATAATTTGATTTAGCAAGAATATGAGCTGAGCAAAAGGAGGGTAAATAGTTTTGATCTCTTTAAATGTAAGCTGCGGGTAGATCTCACTATCTCTCAAATGAGAAAGCGCTGTATCCTGTGGCGCATACTTGAATGGATTAATTCCTGCTGATGATTGCACCTTACCATCCCATAAATATCGTGTGTAATCTTCTGTCGTTATGGGTTGAACAAAAAGCAAAATTAATTTGAGTAATAAAGCAATCAAAAGTATTTCTATAAAAGAAAAATCAATTTTGTTTTTATTTCTAAAGAATAAATGTAGATAAATAAGGAAGGAAAACGAAAATACAAGAATGTATAATATTACCTTTGCAGATGGGCTTACATCTATAATAATAAACGAAGATACGAGTATTGCGTAAACAAAAACGAGAGCGAAGTTTACTTTGTCTTTTAAAAATATCACATCTGAAATTTGGATTAAATCTTTTTAAAAAGTAAATAAAAGATAGTATATAGGATTTTTATGCCTGCCTTAACGCTGCCTGAAATTGTTCCTGTTACTTTACTTTCGCCTATTCTTTTTCTGTAACTTACAGGTACTTCACAGCATTTCATTTTTAATATTGCCGCTTTTACCTGCATTTCCACAGTCCAGCCATAATTTCTATCAGCCATTTTCATTTTCTTCAGTGAGCTTATTTTCACTGCTCTAAATGGTCCTAAATCGGTGAATTTATATTTCCAGATCAAGCGTATAAGAAATGTAGATAACCAATTTCCAAAAATTGCCTGAGGTAAAAGTGAGCCTTGCTTTGCCATACCTGCCTTTTTGCCAAGTATACGGGAACCTATAACCAGATCATGATCATCTTGCAAAATAGGTTCAACTATTTGAATCAGTTCGGCAGGGTAATCAGAATAATCTCCGTCAAGATAAACAATAATATCATCCTCGGCGGGATCTGTAAGATAAACATGATCCATTGCTTTCAGACAGGCAGCCCCATATCCTTTTTCAGATTCAGTTACAACAATAGCTCCTGCCTGTTTAGCTATTTCAACTGTATTATCTGTTGAGCCGTTATCACAAACATAAACCGCAGAAACTATTTCAGGAATATCATTAATAACATTTCCTATAGCATCTTCTTCATTATATGCAGGAATGATCACATAGATCTTTTGCATCAGTTAATTATACTTGCTATCTAACGGACCATTTTCTAATCTTAATACTCCACGAGGGCAAACCTCCGCGCAGATCCCGCAGCCAACACATGATGATCTCACAATGTTTTTACCATTTTGCGCATAAGCCCGCACATCAATTCCCATCTCGCAATATGTCGAACAGTTTCCACATGAGATACATTGTCCGCCGTTGGTTGTAATTCTAAATCGGGATATTTTTTTCTGCAGGAAACCTAACACTGCTGCTAAAGGACATCCGAACCTGCACCATACACGCGAACCCATCAACGGATAAAATCCGACACCGGCTACACCGGCAAACCCGGCTCCGATTACAAATCCATAAACCTTTGCATAACTTGCGCTAAATGCTCCCAATACCTCTCCCTTTAAAAACGAATTAATCCAAAGCATTGCTGTGAGAATTATTATCAAAGCTAAAACCGAATGAATAATAACTCTTTCATATTTCCAGGCTTTTAATGATTTGTTTGAGAGATGCCTGTATGGATCGCCAACTGTTTCGGCAAGCCCCCCGCATCCGCAAACCCATGAGCAGTACCACCTTTTACCAAAGAAATAGCTTAAGACAGGAGTAGCAACAAACGTCATTGCAACACTCCAGAAACTCATAAATATTCCTAATGCTCCGGGAGATTTCATCAAATACTCAAGTGTTCCCGGAAAAAGATAATCGTATTTAAGAGGCCAAAAATATGAAAAATAAAAGCCGGGTTCGTTTAATAAGAGTAATATATTTGGAATGAGGAATGCGAATACTAACTGAAAAAATATCACAGAGCAAGTTCTTACTATCTGATAACGGTTGTGCCTGTTGTGAATGATCATTCTGATTCCCATAACAATAACGCCAACTGTGTAAAGAGCGCCATACAAAAACCATTGGTCAGAAGGCAGGTGCCT
>JBBRMY010000040.1:0-18430 GCA_038230595.1 Ignavibacteria bacterium | reverse complement strand
AGGTAATAAGGTTTTTAAATTTTTTATTACTTTCTATTAAGGTTTAAAGCAGAGCTAAATAAGGTTTTAATTTTTTTATTACTTTCTATTGAAGTTTAAAAGTAGAACGAAAAAGGAATTATAATTTATATAATCCTTTAAGTTGCTTTAACCTTATTTTTGCTTTTATCAAACCTTGATAGAAATAGGATTATTCAAGATCAACCTTATTACCTTATGTGTTATTAAAGTGTGCTTTTTTTGATGAGATTTTTAATTACTTCGTATTTTATTTTATTTTCGAATTTTGATAAACTGTGATCTTCAAATTCTTTTGCACCTATTCCGGTAACCGCACCTATAAGAATTCCGGGAACTGCCAGAATTAATCCGAACACAACTCCTGTCTGCAACCTTTCGCTAAACGTTGCTTTTTCACCATGACTTGCAAATGAAAATTTATTTTCAGGAATGACTCCCAACAAAAAACCAATTCCAAATCCTACTATTGCCCCTCTAATTAAACGAGTTCCGAAAGGTACAGCTGTTCTGACTCCAAAGGAACTTAACTGTTCAAGCGGAATTGATCTTATTTCATAACTATAATATCCTGTTACAGGATCTTTATTCTCACTTTGGAGGGTTATTGAATTCTGATCTATAGAATTTACTTTAACATCTTCAAAAGTTTGCACGGTTTTATTACTATCATTAAATGAGATCTTATAAATATCATTAGTTTTAAAATTTATATTTCCCTGCGAAAATGAATTTGAAGTTATTAATAACAAGATGACTATAACAATTTTCTTCATAAGATTGAATTAAGTTCATGCATAGAAAGATCGGACTCCTCGATAATAAAATTGAGCGGATCGAAAATAAAATATTTTCAAGTCATGAAAATATTTTATTTTACAAGTATCATTTTTTTCGTCTCAGTTAATTCTCCATATACTAATCTGTAAAAATAAATACCGCTTGAAAAGGATGATGCATTCCATTCTGTTTCATAGCTTCCTGCTTCGAGCTTTTTATTAACTATTGTCGAAACTTCTTTACCCGCTATATTAAATATTTTCAGAGTTACCTTCCCTGAAGACGGTATGATGTATTTTATTTTTGTTACCGGGTTAAATGGATTCGGAAAATTCTGTTCTAGCCTGAAACTTTCAGGAACAGAATTATTTATGATTCCTGTCGGGCTTGGAAGTGAAATTGAGAAAGCACTTCTCCCATGTGTCCAGACGATAAGCTTTCTTGTAGGAGCATGTAACGTTAGATCATGACATGGAACAGTGGATGGGAATCCTGTTCCCAGAACACTCCAGCTTGCACCCAAATTTGTTGACATCATCACTGCAATATCAGTTGCTATATAAAGCCAGCTTGAATTTAACGGATCGATAAGAACATCATTGATAGGAGCATCGGGAAGATTGCTGCTAATTGATGTCCAAGTGCTTCCAAAATTTGTTGTTCTGAAAATATGTGCTCCGGTTGAATCAACTTTGTAACCTGAGAGAGTAACATAACAAACATTTGCAGAATCAGGATGAACTGTAACTCTTGTTACCCATCGGTATGGAAGACCTGAATTAATTTTATTCCATCCAGTACCGCCGTTTGTTGTTACCCACACATTTGCATCATCAGTACCGCAGTAAATTACATTAGGGTTTGATTTAGAAACATCAACAGTAGTAATTGTTCCTAAATTCTGAATGTGACGATTTGCAAGATCAGGACTGATAGCTGTCCAGCTTTGCATTCCGTTTGTGGTTTTAAAAATTTTATAGGTACCGCAATATAAAGTTAAAGGATTAACTTTGTCCTGTACATAAGGAGTTGACCAGTTTGTATAAGTAAGATCAAGACCAGATGTCCCATCGTTAAAGACCGAACCGCCATCTGTTGATCTTACAATACCGGCATTTTGGGATGAAGCATAAACTCTCTGACTGTTTGAATAATCTACGAGACAATAAAATCCATCACCGCCGTTAATAGAAGACCAGTCTCCGGTGCTGCCGGTTAGTGTTCGGTATGTTCCATTATCCTGAGCACCGCCTAAGATCACATTTGGATTATTGAAATCTATATCACCTGCATAAAATTGTGTGATAGGAAGAGTGGGATTCGAACTCCAGCTTGTCCCTCCATTAGTTGAGATATCAATTCCCCCATCGTTACCGATAACAATAAAATTTGAATTAGAAGGCGCGAAGCAAATTGCATGCTGATCTAAATGTGAAGCTCCAACGCTTGCAAAAGAAGTGCCTCCGTTAGTTGAATTTTCCATATTCAATCCGCCGCAAATTAAATGATTAGCATTGAGAGGATCTACGCGGCAAATTCTGTTAAACCATGCATAGTTAGAAGAAGCTGCTGCTGAAGAGTTTATCTGAGTCCAGGTGGATCCTCCGTCTATCGATTTGTATAAGCCTCTTGAGTTGCCATTTGCAAAAGCTGTTAGTGAATAAACTATTTGTGAATTTGATCTGCTGAAATCAATTGATATCCTTCCCATGTCAACTGCGTTTGAAGGAAATCCTCCTGTCACAACTGACCAGTTCGTTCCGGCATTAGTAGATAAATATAAAGCAGACATAGGACCTCCATACTTAATATAATCTTCTCTTCTCTGCCTTTCCCACATAGCTCCGAATAATTTATTTGGATTATTAGGATCCATAGCAACATCAATTGCACCTACAGAATCTGCAACATATAAAACCTGCGACCAGTTTGTGCCTCCGTTAATGGACTTATAAATTCCTCTTTCAATATTTTTTCTTCTGGTCGAGCCAACTGCTGCTGCATAAACTATTTGTGAGTTTATAGGATTTATTACAATGTTTCCGAAGCTATAACAATTATTCAAGCCGATGTTTGACCATGTGGATCCACCGTTCGTGGATTTAAAAATTCCTGTTCCGGGATAGTAACTTCGAAGTGAATTTGATTCACCTGACCCGCAATAAATAATATTCGGATCGTTTGGATCTATAGTTATTGCTCCTATTGACGATGTATTCTGACCATCAAAAACACTTACCCATGTCTGACAAAAATTAGTTGACTTCCAGACACCACCATTGGCTGTACCAATATAAACTATTTGAGGATTCGTTGGATGAATTGCAATTGTGGTTATACGACCTTCTACATTCGTAGGTCCTGCAAGAGTCCAGCTTGCTGATCTATTAAAATCCTGCACAGGCATTCTCTTTACCTGTTCGATAGATCTTAGTCTCTCTTCATTGGGAATCTCATCAAAAGGAAATGCTCTTTGTATTTCAAACCAGTTATCTGATGGTAGACCGGGGACTTCATTTTCATCGCCAGGAAATTGCTTTGCCTTATCCTGTTCAACCAGATCTTTAGATTCTTCAGTATTTATTCCCGGAATAACTTTATTCGGATGTCGTTTATCATAAGTTAATCTTGAAATAAAAAGTAGTGCCAGAGATATCAGCAAGCATAAGCCTAATGTTCCAAAAAATATTTTCTTTAACATTATTTAAATTGTATGATATTAGTTTTGTTGTTAATAAAATCTTTTTAATTATTCGTACTTACAATCATTATATTTGAAGTGTTGTTCGGATCATAGCGTACCACACAATACATACCTTCGCGATATTCATAAGTATCAAGCCTTGAAATAAATTTTTTAATTTTAGATCTGAATACCGGACCCGCTTCAGGAGTGACTTCGACCGTCATTGCTATCTGTGGTGAATTATTCAGAGTAACTCCGGTATCCCACAATTCAACTATGCGAACCTGTGCCTGATTGCCTGATTCCATCAGACCTTTTTCCCTTCTCCGGCGAATAATTGGACTGAGTATAAAATAACCGAATAATGATAATCCTAAAACCGTTGCAATGCCTCCGATTATTGGATTCACAGTTATGGCAGCTGCCATACCTATTAAAAACCCTACAAATCCGATACCCATTCCGATCTTACCAATTAATTCCTGGGTTTCAGGTCTCATTGTATTCTGTTTATTGTTGAATAATGAAATTAGTCAATTTCTATCAGAAATTATAATATTAAATAAAACAAAAAAGCCGATAAAATCGGCTTTTATTAACAAATTCTTAAAATTAATTTTTTTTATTTAATAAGCAGAATTTTCTTAGATGCAGTAAAATTTTTCCGCAAATATCAGATATCTAATTCCCAGAGCTTTTTACCTGATCCTGCGTCCAAACCAATTACACCTGTAGGATCAAATTTAAAGATAAACAAATTACCTGAGCGTTCCATTTTGAATTTATCCTTCATAAAAAAAATATCAGAGAAAGGATTCTTTTCACTTACTCCCATATTTTCAAATAGAGTGTTCTGATCTGCAGTCCATTTTTCTTTACCGGAAATATCTATACAGGTAAGCATTCTGGCTGCGTTCTTTCCTATCTGAGATTGATGTAATATTACAACGAGCTCTTTATCCTGATATAAGATAATACCTTCAAGGAAAACTTTGCCGGGGACAAGCATCTCTGCTTCTGCATTATTCATAAACTTCAATGATTTAGAATTATTGAGCAGGCTTTGAGAAACATTTCTTGAAACGATCTGAGAATACGGACCTGTAACTTTAAATACATTTTTTCTGGGAGCAGAGCCTTCCTCATTTCCCAATGCAAAGATAGTTACATTCTCATCACCATTTTCCTTTTCATTCTCTATTTTAAGATCCTGATCATTTAAAAATACTTTACCTTTATCTACAGAGTAAACAAATTCCTTTCCATCATGGGTAGTAATACTAAACCGCTTTGGTTCTTCTTCTATTCTTAAAGTTGTGATGCCTGAAATAAGCTCTGAATTCTTTGAAATAAAATCTTTAGTATCTGAGACTAAAGCAGTTGTTTCTGCATCATAAATATTTATCATTGGCTCATACTCTCCGTATTCTTTACTTACAACCCAGACCTTTCCATCTTTATAAAAAACTTTTTGAGGAGGCGGAAGTTCATCATAAGGTAACTTCAGTACCTGAAGTATTTTATTTTTTTCAGGATCATAAACATAGCTGTAAGTTTTACAGAAAATGCCTTTTCTTCCAACTGATGTTTTACCCGGGGAGGAGGTTTTGGAAATGTAGCTGAAAGAACCGTCAGTCTGGATCCAAAGCTTTCCGGAGCTTCCATTCACTCCGGGGACATATGTAAGATCGATCAGATCACCTTTGATGGAATTTGGAAACAGAAATGGTTTAAGAGAGAAATATAATCCAATCAAAAGAACAGCTATTAAAAGAATAAATAAATGAATTTTTTTACCGCTTTTTTTGAAATCGCCTTGAGGAAACGTTTGTTCTTGAAAGCCCGGATAAGATTCCTGTGACATAAGACTTATTGAAAGTTATTGAGGATAGGAGCGATTTAATTTAATGTTGAATATTGAAATTAGTCAATTTTTAATAAAAATTATAATATTAAATAAAACAAAAAAAGCCGATAAATTCGGCTTTTAGTAGATCTATTTTGTAAAGTATTATAATTTACTTCATATGTATTTTCTTAGTGTCAGTAAGTTGTCCCACTTTTGGAATAAAAGAGAAATATTTAAATTCTTTATAAAAATTATATGTTTAGGTAAAATATTTTACGAATTTATTAATTTTTCTCAA
This sequence comes from Ignavibacteria bacterium, assembly GCA_038230595.1. Classification (GTDB taxonomy): domain Bacteria; phylum Bacteroidota; class Ignavibacteria; order Tepidaquicellales; family Tepidaquicellaceae; genus JBBRMY01. The sequence continues at coordinate 12,799 of JBBRMY010000040.1, read as the reverse complement.
ATCCTTTTTTCATCATTCTTGTGATTACTTCATACTTTTTAGCAGTATCATACTTTGAAATATCCACTACTTCGTATTCTTTAGAACCTATACCGGTCAATAATCCAATTAATCCTGCCGGAATTCCCAAAACCGTTCCAAAGAGAGTCCCTGTTACAAATCTATCACCAAGATTTGATTCCTGACTATCTCCTACTGGGTTAAACTTTCCCGCGATTAATCCAATAGTAAATCCGATTCCAAATCCTGTAATAAAGCCGATTCCGAATCTACTTCCACCCCCAACACCTGATTTGTAACCAATAGTTGATATGCTTTTAAAATTTATGAAATGTGATTCAGTACTTCCTTTGCTTTTTATAACATCATATACCCAGTTTTGAAACATTAAAGATGACGAATCACTATATGTAATATTCACATCCTCAACCTCAACAGTTTTTTGATTATTATCTCTGTATGTAATTGAAAATATTTCTTTAGTCTTGTTAATACTATCCGACTGGCAAAAAACATCCGAGGAAATGAATATAACAATTAAAAATAAATAAACTCTCACTTATTTACTTCCTTTACTCTTTCATAATTCATCTCAACAACTCCGTTGGTATATTCTTTAGAACTTAGCAGCTTAAATTTCATTCTTTCCATTATATTTTTGAACATTGGTTTACCATTACCCAGGAGAATAGGGTTCTGGAACAACCAGTATTCATCGATTAGATCAGACTCCATTAATGAATGACACAGACCCGGGCTGCCGAAGATCTGAATATTCTTTCCTGAAGTATTTTTTAATTTTATAATTTCTTCAACTACGTTTTCACTTATAACTTTTGTCGAATCTTTATGAAGGTCTTTGAGAGTTTTTGATATTACGATCTTTTCAACATTATTATACCATTCTGAATGTTCAATGTCATGCTTTGAAGCATTTTTAGCTTTTCCAGCTTCCGGCCAGTATGCATCCATCATTTCAAAAGTAACTCTGCCGTATAGTGCAGTATCAGAAGCATCAGTTAGCTTCTTTGCACGATCGAACATTTCATCACTTACAAGAAAGCAGTCCATTTCACCCTTTGGACCGGTAACGAATCCATCTAAAGAAACATGCATGCATGAAATTATTTTTCTCATTTATTATCTTTAATTTTCTGAAGTAATTCTATTTTATTATTAAACGGATCAGTGAATGATATCCTTATCTGTCCCGGAATTCTTGTTTCTTCCTTAAAATTTATATTATGAACTGTTAAATGCCTTTTTGCTTCTTCAATATTTGAAACTTCAAATCCCGGATGACGCTTGGAATTATTGAGCTCATTTTCAGTACCTATATGAAATTCTATATCACCGACTTTATACCACAGACCTCCATTGGGAATTAATTCCTCCGGCTTTGGGATTTCTTCCAATTGCAAAATATCAGTATAAAATCTGCGAGCTTCATTTTCTTTTCCTACAGGTATACAGATCTGGAAATGGTGCAGAGACTGAATTTTTATCATTTCATAAGTAAGATTAAAAATGCGGAAAGGGTAATTTTAAAGAAATCCAATATTTGTTATATGTGTACTATATATAAAAAAGCCTGCTGCAGTCAGACTGCAGCAGGCTTAGGATAAAATATATTTCTCTCTGTTTCTCTACAAACATTTTATTTTAATTTATTACAACATTCTTTCCAATTGATCTTCATCAACAAGTACTTCCCTGCCTTTGGCTCCGTTTGCAGTACCAACTATGCCTGCAGCCTCCAGCTGATCTACTATTCGGGCTGCTCTTGCATAACCAAGCTTTAATCTTCTCTGGATAGCTGAAGTAGAGCATAAATTTAATTTCACAATAAGCCTGGCTGCTTCATCAAACATATCATCTCTATCATCATTGCTATAAGTTCCGCTACTACGCATTTCAAAAGGTACAGGAAGCAGATACTGCTTTTTAAATCCTTCCTGCTCACCAATAAAGTCTGCAATACTTTCGCATTCCTCAGTAGAGATAAATGCATTTTGAATTCTAATAGGTTTTGGTGATGAAGATGATAAATAAAGCATGTCTCCGTTTCTAAGTAAATGCTGCGCACCGCCGACATCTAAAATAGTTCTGGAATCAATATGTGATGCAACCTGATAAGCAATTCTTACAGGGAAATTCGCTTTAATGACACCGGTAATAACATCAGTTGACGGACGCTGAGTTGCGACGATGAGGTGTATTCCAACCGCTCTTGCCATCTGGGCAATTCTTGCGATCGGTTCTTCAATTTCTTTTTTCGCAGTGATCATAAGATCTGCAAGCTCATCGATTATCACAACTAAATACGGCATTTTTTTATGTCTGATGACTTCTGTGTCTTTCAGCTTGCCTTCGCTTAGCTTTAAATTGTAAGCATCTATATTTCGTACTCCTGCATTTGCCAGCTTGTCATATCTGTGCTCCATCTCCATAGCAACTGATTTAAGGATGGAGACTGCATTGCTTGGGCTTGTAACTATATTTTCATTGATGAGAGTAGATGTTGCAAGATAATGCTTCTTCAGCTTTGAATATAAATTTAGCTCGATCTTTTTTGGATCTATCATTACAAATTTCAGATCGGAAGGATGCATTTTATACAGCAGGCTTGCAATAATAGTATTAATTCCAACTGACTTTCCGGATCCTGTTGCACCAGCTATAAGCAAGTGAGGCATTTTTGCAAGGTCATCAAAATAAATATCTCCGTAAATATTTTTTCCTAAAGCCAGTGGCAGCTTCATGGTATTAGTATGGAATTGCTGAGTTGTTACGAGAGATTTAAATCTTACCATCTGTGCCTTGCTGTTTGGGATCTCGACTCCAACAGTTCCTTTGCCGGGCATTGGGATGATCATACGGATACCTCTTGCCTTCATAGCAAGAGCAATGTCATCCTGCAAGGATTCTATTTTAGAAAGCTTTACATCAGCTGCAGGGATAAGTTCATATAAAGTTACAACCGGACCAGGAGTTGCAAATACTTTTTCGATCTTAATTCCGAACTTCAATAATTTTTCCTGAAGAAGTCTTCCGTTCTGAGTAAGCTCTTCATCAGGAATAGATTCATTTTCTTCTTTTGTAGGATCGATCAACAGTTCAATAGGAGGAAGCTTATATCTGTCAAGCTTTTCTTCCATGAAATCATCTTCATCTTTCCCGGCTATTTGTCCGAGGTTATTATCATTATCAGGATTTATTTCAATTTCTGATAATGCCTCTTTTTTTCCTTTATCAATATAAATATCTTCGAAGTTAGTCGGCTCATCAGATGAACTTTGGGAAGAAGACATTTCTTTTTTTCTTCGCGGTCTTTCTGTCAGACCGGGACGCTTTGATTTTTTTAATCCATGTTCTTCAATTGCAGAATCTACGAATTCGATCGATTCCGGTTCTTTAGGTCTGTTAATTTCTGTTTCCTTAATAATATCTTCTTTTTCAGTCAGATCAAGATCCTCGGCACTAATTGTTTTTTTTCTAAACTTAAACTTCTGGATCTTTTCTTTTTCTCTTTGCAATACATCATCTATCTCGGATGTTTCAACTGATTGCATTTCTGATCTGTCCAGCTTTATTCCTTCCGGAGTAACCAGATTTGCATTTTCATTTTTTAGAAGCAATTCTTCTTTTTCTTTATGCAGACTTTCTTTTAGCTTATCCCATAATACTTTTAGCTTTGCAAGTGATTTTATAATGTTCGAATCAAGAAGGAGATATACCAGGCAAACTAAACCTACAGCAGCAATTACTGAAGAGCCGATCCCACCTGTTATCTGATAAAGAACAGCAGCAAAAAAATATCCGGTAGTACCGCAGAATTTTATTAAAGATGATTGAGTGCCGCTGAAAATCTTTACAAGACCGGTTATTGTTGCAAGATCCATCATAAGCAAAAACAAGTAAATGCTTAGCTGGATATAACGGATCTTTGTTTCTTTTTTTATAAGAACAAAGCCCCATATAGAAATTATTGCGGGAATGATCAGTGTAAAATAACCAAGAAAGGAAATAATGAGAAAATCTGAAATGATTGCGCCTGCTAAACCAAGGTAATTAACTGTAGAATCTCTTGAGGAAAAAACTTCTCTGAAAAACTGGACTATATCTTTAAGTGCGGATATCCTTGCCTGATCTTTTTCGCTATAGGATATCAGAGCAATTGTAAGCAGTAAAGAAAAAGCAATAAGTAAAAATCCGGAGATCTGCTTTTTAGTTTCGATCGGTATTGTAATGTCTTCCTTGCTTGCTTTTGGTGCACGCAATGAAACAGTTTCTTTTGCCGGACGCTTTCTTGTTCTCTTAGCCATTTTCTTACTATATTTGCATTAGTTGATCAAGGTAACTAACTCAAACTTTTAAAACTTCCGAATCAGGAGTATCTGAATAAGAACGGATTATTTTATTTCCTGATTTAATTCGTGTTTATCTTTTTTTGTTGTAATGCTTAATTTTTTCATGCCTGCTCTATGTTGAGTATCATCTTCAAACTGCTCTTTTAATCTTATTATACCTGCTTTACACATAGGAAGATTCGGTATTGAATCTACTTTTGAACAAAATACAAGATCATCACCCATTCCGTTCTCAAGAAGATACTTTCCATGCTCAGAAATTCTAAACATTTCTTCAATTTTTGAATCAGATACCTTACCGTTATCAAGGCAATACATTTCTGCAAGATTTAATGCAGAAAGCTCAGAATCATTTAGCTTATATTCTACTTCGCTATTATTGTTTATGAGACATCTTATCAATAAGCCCGCACATACAGTATCTTCAAGGCTGAACTGACTTAGCTTGCCTGAACAAATAATTATAAAGTCTTCATTCAAAGTTTTTATGAATTCCACAACTTTTCCTAAATTCAAAAAGCTTGCAATAATGCAATTTTTTGAATGCTTGCATTTTGAAATAGTAAGTGTACCATTAGTTGTAGAAAGTGCGATCATTTTATCTTTAACGATCTCTTCTTTATAATCAAGAGGAGAATTTCCAAGATCAAAGCCTTCAACAATTTTGCCATTCCTTTCTCCGCAAAGAAGAGAATTTATTGATCCTTTTGCTACTCTGACTGCAGTTGCAATTGATTCTGCCGGTATTATTTCTTTTGCACCGTGTGCAAGAGCTGTTGATATAGTAGAAGTCGCTCTTAAAGCATCAATAACTACAACTGTTTTATTTTTTAATATCAGATCATCCTGTATAAGTGAATGTGTTAAGTATACATTAATATTTATCATTAATCCTGAATTACCTTTCTGTTTTTATTCTTGAATTCTGTAATATGAGCATTAAAGAAAAGGAGTTTTTACAACCTTTGCTTTTAATTTTTTATCTCTAACAGCTATTTCTACTTCAGTACCGGCCTTATTAAAGCCCTCATCAATATAAGCGAGTCCTATATTTTTATTCAGCATTGGAGATAATCCGCCGCTGGTTACAATTCCGATCTTTTTGTCTCCGGAAAAAACTTCATGACCATGTCTTGCAGCAATTCTGTCATCCACAATAATTCCCACCAGCTTTCTTTTCAAGCCCGCTGCTTTAACTTTCTGAATAGCTTCCTTTCCGTTAAAATCACCTTTGTCGATCTTTGTTATCCAACCTAATCCCGCTTCAAGCGTGTTTGAAGTTTCATCCATATCATTTCCGTAAAGCCTGAATGCATACTCCAGTCTTAATGTATCTCTTGCGCCAAGACCAATAGGCTTTATATCAAATTCTTTTCCTGCTTCGAAAATTGCATTCCAAAGGTCTTCAGACATTTTTACATCTGATGAAGAATATAATTCAAAGCATATTTTTTCTCCGGTATAGCCTGTGTGCGATATAATTACATCCTGCCCTGCTATTTTCCCAAATACAAAATTATAATAATCTATTTTTGAGAGATCGGTATCTGTCAACTTCTGAAGCGTTGGTAATGAATTCTTTCCCTGTATTGCGAGCAAGGAAGTTTCGTCAGATATATTTTTAAGAGTAACGTCTCCAAAAATATTTTCCTGCATCCATTTTATATCCTTTTCAATATTGGAAGCGTTTATTACAAGCATAAAATAATCTCCGCAATGATATACAAGAAGGTCATCGACTATCCCTCCATCATTGAGGCACATGCTTGAATATTGCACTTTTCCCTTGGACAGCTGAGAGACATCGTTTGTAGTTAACTTCTGAACAAAATCGAAGGCATCCTTGCCTCTGACTTCAACTTCACCCATATGGGAAACATCAAATACTCCAACCGAATTTCTTACTGCTTTATGCTCAGCAATAATTCCTTCGTATTGAATAGGCATTTCATATCCTGCAAATTCTACAAGCTTGCCCTTTAGCTGCTTATGAATATTATTGAATGCTGTTTTTTTCAAATTAAAACTTCTTTTTGATTTTGTTTAAAAAATATAATTCCAACTCTGTCTATGTGGTTTTTTAATGATTCATTTTTTAAATTATTATAGTCCAAAACATCTATTGTATAAGGTATCGGTAGTGTTTCATTCAAATAACTACTTATTTCCCAGGCAGTATTCTTTAAGTTTTCATGTCCCTTAATTGCCAAATCAATATCACTTCCATTCTTAAAATCACCTTTTGCCCTGCTGCCAAAGAGAATTACTTCTTCAACCATTGGATATTTCACAAATGCATTGTAAATCAGTTCATAACTTTTATCAGAGATTCCGCCTATCATTACAATTCTTTTTTGAAATAAATAATTAACTTTTCAAATTCTTCAAAATATTTTTTCTTTATAAGGTCACAAGCTTCCTTTGCATCTTCTTTATCATAAGTGTGGCTCATAAGATTTCTTTTATCAAGCATATCAATCCAAACATCCCCATCGCTTAAAATCCCAAATTTAAATGCTTCTTTTACTATATCCCTTGGAAATTTTACCTCAACCTTTTTTTCGTTTAAATAATCTCCAATTGTTTTCCATGAAAGTTCAAAGGTAAATTCATATGTCTTTATTAAACCGGCGGATTCCAGATCAGATAATTCTTTTTTTGTTACAGCATTCGACAAATTTCTAAATGCTTTTTCCAAATTATCAAATCGCTGTTTCCATCTTATATCCGTCTCACTCATTTCAAATTATTTCTTCTCTTTACTTTCTTTCTGAAGCTTTTCCCAATCTTTTAAAAATGTAGCAAGACCGCTATCTGTCAGTGGATGCTTGAAAAGCATTTCGATGATCTTAAATGGCATTGTGCCGATATCAGCTCCAAGAAGACAGCTTTCAACAAAATGAATCGGATGTCTGATAGATGCAACCAATACCTGGGTTTTATAATTATAATTTTTATAAATCTGTATCAGATCGGCAACCATATCCATACCGTTTACTGATATATCATCAAGTCTTCCAACGAACGGGCTAATAATATAAGCTCCGGCTTTGGCAGCCAATACAGCCTGAGAAGGAGTAAAGCAAAGTGTTACGTTTGTTCTGATACCTTCTTCAGCAAAAATCTTTACTGCTTTAAGACCTTCTTTTATTAATGGTACTTTAACAACAATATTCTTGTGTATTTTTGCATAATCTCTTCCTTCTTTAAGCATGCCATCTACATCAAGCGATACTACTTCGGCACTTATATCTCCGTCAACTAACTGAGTAATTTTCTCAAGCATTGAACGGAAATCCTTGTGTCCTTCCTTTGAAACTAATGACGGATTTGTGGTTACACCATCAAGAATACCCATGGAAGCGGCTTCTTTTATCTCGTCTAAATTAGCTGTGTCTATAAAAATTTTCATAAAGATGGTTTTATGATTATAAAATAATCTATTTGCGTTAAATAAAAAATAGTTAAAAAATTCTGTTAAAGTAATTCCTTATCTGCATAACTATTTTATTTTTTATTTGATAATTTGAATAATGGAAATTGAGAGCATAGTTACAGATTTTTTCAGTGATGGGATCATATTAGAAGAATTCCGACAAGGTCAGCTTGATATGGCTCATAAGATAATTGAGTCATTAAAGCATCAAAAACATGTATTTATTGAGGCTCCTACCGGAATTGGGAAAAGCTTTGCATATCTTGTACCGTCAATTCTATACGCAAAAGAAAATGGAAGGCGTGTAGTAATTTCCACAAATACAATTAATTTGCAGGAGCAATTAATACTTAAGGACATTCCTTTTTTAAAAGATAAATTAGAAGTAGAATTTAAGGCGGTTATATTAAAGGGAAGACGAAATTATTTGTGCCCCCGAAGGCTTGAAAAGGCGATGGACAGCTCTAATACTTTATTCGAGACTGACGAACAGGTACTTCTGAATAAAATATATAAATGGTCAAAGACGACGACCGATGGGACTTTATCAGATCTTGATTTTCAGGTTCCTGATACTATCTGGACAACAATTAATTCCGAAAAAGGAATATGCTCAACTAAATCATGCGGAGGTGAACATACAAAATGCTTTTATCAAAAAGCAAAGCAGGAAGTAAGTGATTCTGATGTGATAATTGTCAATCATCATCTTTTTTTTACTTTATTAAACTCAGATGATTCAGATAAACAGGGTTATTTATTTAAAAATGATTTTATCATTTTTGATGAGGCGCATACTGTAGAGGCTGTTGCATCAGAGCATATATGTCCTTCTGTTTCAAGAGATACAATAAAATTTTACCTGAATAAACTTTATAATCCTTATAAGCAAAAAGGATTTCTTCTCTCATTTCCTGCGCTTCACCTTCAAGCTGAAATAGAAAATATTTTACAGATAAATGAAAATTTCTTCAGGCAGATCAGAGATAAGGTTTTTAATCTTCGAAATGTGAATACAGCAAAGCTGAAAGTAAGAATTCATGAAAAAGATCTTGAAAGAAATCAGCTAAAGGAAAGATTTCGTAAACTGCTTAGTGAGCTTAAGATGCTGCTACGATTTTGCAAAGATGATTCTCAGCAGGATGAGCTGCAGTATTATATTGAGATAATAGCAGGGATAGATAATTCTATAGATGAATTTCTTAATCAGATGAATAATGAAAACTCAGATAATTTTGTTTACTGGGTTGAGATAGCATCTCAAAGATTTGATTCTAATGTTTATCTTCAAAGCGCTCCGATAGATCTTTCAGAATTTTTCAGAGAAAATATTTTCAAAGAGAATAATACTTCGATACTTACCAGCGCAACATTAACCATTAATAACTCCTTTACCTATTTTAAAAAACGGCTTGGAGGTGAAAGATGCGATGAGCTTAAGCTTGATTCTCCATTTGATCTAAGAAGGCAACTTACAGTTTACATTCCCCGGGAAATGAAAGACCCGGGAAAGGAAGTTTCAGAAGAATATATTATAGATCTTCAGAATCAAATTGATCATTATGTTGAAATGACCAATGGAAAAGCTTTGGTATTATTTACCAATTCAGCTTTAATGAAAAAAGTTAGTATACTTATAAAGCCAAAGCTTGAATCAAAAGGCATAAGCCTGCTCGTGCAGGGCTCAGGCTCTTCAAGAACAAAGATACTAAATGAATTCAGAGCTGATATTAATTCTGTACTTTTCGGATTGGATAGCTTCTGGATGGGTGTAGATATTCCCGGGGAATCATTGAGCAATCTAATAATTACGCGGCTTCCCTTTCTTGTTCCTGATCATCCTGTCGTTCAGGCAAGAATAGAGTTTATTGAATCAAACGGAGGAAACAGCTTTAATGATTATTTATTACCGGAGGCAATTCTGAAGTTCAGGCAAGGCTTTGGAAGACTGATAAGAAATAAAAAAGATACCGGGATAATTGTAATTCTGGACAGCAGAATAATTAAAAAAAGCTATGGAAGGTATTTTTTGAATTCTATAGATGAATGTGAAGTTGAAATTGTTTAAAGTAACGGTCATTCCACGTAAAAGTCCCTTCATAGCTGCACTCCTTTAGATTGCATTTAAATTACCTATATAAATGAGTAACTTATATAATGCAAGAAGAGAATAAAAAAGAAGAGAAAAAAACTGAATCCACTAATGGAAAAAGCGAAGTAAAAAGCGCTCAGCCATCGGGATCACAGGTAAAAACAGCACATAGGAAAGAAATAGTTCATAATATAAACCCTGACCGTAATCATAAGTCTATATATTCTGATGTAAGAGCCTGTGCAGTTAAGATCATTTGCAGATGCGAGAGAACAGATTCATATCTGGACAAGCTAATGGATTCAGAGCTCAGGAATAGTAATTTCAATGATTTTGATAAGGCTCTTCTTAATGAGCTCACCCATGGAGTTATAAGATGGATGAGAAGATTGGATTGGTTCCTTAACGGTTTTTATCGCGGTCAATACGAAAAATGCCTTCCGGAAGTAAGGAATGCAATGCGTGTTGCATTATATCAGATATTATTCCTTAATAAGATCCCTTATTCTGCTGCAGTAAATGAAGCAGTAGAATTTATTAAACGACTCCATGGAGATAAGCATGCGGGTGTTGTAAACGGCTTACTAAGAACTATAATCAGATCACTTGATAATCTTGTATGGCCTTCCAGGGACATAGATGAGGTAAATTATTTAGGAATGGTTCAGTCACATCCAAACTGGATGGTAAAAAGATGGGTTACAAGATTTGGCTTTGAAGATGCTGAAAAACTTTGTGAATTCAATAATAAAAGACCGATCTTAGGATTACGAATAAACACTACAAAAACTACTCTGGAAGAAGTTGAAAAAGGACTTCAGGCAGAAAATTTCCAGACCCGAAGAGGTAATAATTCTCCGAACTTTGTTACAATTCGCGCGATGGCAAAGATATATAATAACGAAATGTTCAAGAAGGGTTGGTTCTCAATTCAGGATGAAAGCGCCGGACTTCCTTCATTATTACTTGCCCCACAAAAAGGAGAAAGCATACTGGATGTATGCGCTGCACCTGGCGGAAAAACTTCACATATCTATGAGCTGACCAATGGGGAAGCAAATATATACGCAGTTGACAAATATCTTTCCAGAATAGAAAGAATGGAAAGAAATTTTGAAAGAACAGGTATGAAAGGAGTTACAACCATACATGATGACGTAAATATGCCTGAGAGTGAATTACTTTCTAAAGAATTGATCGGAAAAATGGATAAAATACTTGTTGATGCCCCATGCTCTGGGTTAGGAGTGATATCAAAGAAACCTGACATTAAATGGAAAAGAGAGCTTGAAGATATCTGTAAACTTCAGGCATTGCAGGTCGAGATACTGGAAAACTCTGTAAAATATTTAAAGCCTCAGGGAGTAATTGTTTACAGTACATGTACTACAGAAGTAGAGGAAAATATTGATGTTGTTCATAAATTTCTTGAAAAGCATCCTGAATTTAAAATTGATAAGGCTGATAAGTATGTTAACAAAAGAATTGTGAACGAAGAAGGATGCATTGAAACATTTCCAATGAGGAATTATGTTGATGGCTCTTTTTCAGTGAGACTTATAAGAGAATAAAATTACTTTTGGTAATTTTTCTGACTCTCTTTTGCTTCTCCGAATTTTTCATACGCTTCCAGAATATCTTTTACAAGCTTATGCCTTACAACATCCCCTTTATTAAAATATACAAAAGATATTCCTTCCACATTATTTAATATATCCTTTATTTCCACCAAGCCTGACATATCTCTTCTTGGAAGATCGATCTGAGTTATATCACCATTTATTATGGCTTTAGAACTTGCGCCGATCCTGGTTAAGAACATTTTCATCTGAGTTGTAGTTGAATTCTGAGCTTCATCTAGAATTACAAATGCATTACTCAAAGTTCTACCTCTCATATAAGCCAGAGGAACTATCTCAATAATATTCTTTTCCAAATATCCTTTCAGCTTGTCATGCGGCATCATATCCTCAAGTGCATCGTAAAGAGGTCTTAAGTATGGGTCCACCTTATCAGAAAGGTCACCAGGAAGAAAGCCAAGGCTCTCACCTGCTTCTACTGCCGGTCTTGCAAGAACGATCTTAGCTACCTGTTTATTCTTTAATGCTGCGACGGCGAATGCAACTGCGAGATATGTCTTACCTGTTCCTGCAGGACCAATGGCGAAGACAATATCATTTTCACTAACTTTCTGACCATACTCTATTTGTGTCGGAGTGCGTGGCTTTACAAGATCTGAAGAATTTTTAAAAAGAATTACATTCTTAAGATCCGAATTATTTTGAGGAATATTCATTTTATTCCTTGTTTCACGACTATCATCGATAAGATCAATTATAAGTTTTACATCATGTGAAGTTAAAGAACCCTGCCTTTTCTGAAGAAATTTCATTTCATCAATTATCCTTTCAGCAGACTGGATTTCGGAATCCGATCCTTTTAAATAAACTTCATCACCTCTGAGAACTAGAGTTGCATTGATATTTTCTTTAACAAGATTAATATTTTCGTCTCTTACGCCTGCAAAATTGAGAATATCTATACCTTCAAGTGTTATACGTTTTTCTGACAATCTTAAATCATTTAATTAAATAGTAAAACCAAAATCGTTTGTATTAAGTTCTTAAACAAAAAAACCCCTTCCGTTTTTCAACGAAAGGGGTTTTAATATATCACCAACTAAAGAGATATAATCATTTCTGATTATTATTTCTTTGGTGTTGTAGGAGGAGTAGTCGGAGGAGTTGTCTTCTTCATATCCTTCTTTGTATCAGTTGGAGTTGTTGTTTTCTTTGTATCAGTTGGAGTAGTCTTCTTCATATCCTTCTTTGTATCAGTAGGAGTAGTTGTTGAAGTCTTATCCTTCATCATCATCTTTTTTCTCATGGATCTTTTCTTTCT
>JBBRMY010000039.1:0-18643 GCA_038230595.1 Ignavibacteria bacterium | reverse complement strand
TAAAGATTGATGAGAAGAGTATTTTTTTGATTTGAACAATCTGTTTCACAAAAATAACATTATAATAAAAATCACAAATTGGTAGACAGTTCAAATATAATAGTCTTTGATCTAGAAGTTGTTGCACTCGATTTTGAAACAACCTACGATCAGGATACCAAAGATTATCTCTTAAAATATGCAAAGACAGAAGAAGACAAGATGGCTGCAATTGACGGGCTTGTTTTCTCTCCATTTACTTCTCAGATAGTTTCGATTGGAATGTGGGATTATAAAAAAGGAACCGGCTGCGTTTTAATAAACACAGGCAATTCTGAAGAGAAGGTTGAGGTAACTTCAGAAAACGAAAATGTAAAATACATTGTTGATAATGAAAAAGGTATCGTAGATAAATTCTGGAGTTATATACAAAAATTTAATTGCGAGCATTATGTAACCTTCAACGGCCGTGAGTTTGACTGTCCGTTCTTAATGCTCCGTTCTCTTATTTTGCGTTCAAAGCCAACCTGTAATCTAATGAAAGGCGGAGACTACAGTTATAACCATTATCACACTGACCTTTTGAAAGAACTAACTTATCACAAACATTCTCCTCAGGGCGCAAGAAGGAAATTCAATCTGGATTTTTACTGTAAGATGCTTGGCGTGAACAGTCCAAAAGCAGGAGGAGTAAAGGGAGATATGGTTGGTGATCTTTATAAAAGCAAGGAATACAAGATCATTGCAGACTACTGCATTGCCGATGTTATAGCAACAGCAGAACTGTTCTCGATCTGGAATGACAATACATATAAATCATAATTTAAAATATAAACAAACAGGAGACATAGAAATGAATTTTCAACAGATGCAGGGAATGATGAAGCAGGTGAAAAAGATGCAGGAAAAAATTGATCAGGTGAATATTGAGCTTGAAGATAAAATGGTAACAGAAGAATCCGGCGGCGGAATGGTTAAAGTTACTGCAAACGGAAAGAACAAAATAACAAAGATCGAGATAGAAAAAGAGATCATTAATGCAAATGAATCTGAAGTTCTGGAAGATCTTGTGATAGCAGCAGTCAACAAGGTAATTGAAAGCTCTAAGAAAATGGCTGACGAAGAAATGAATAAGGCAACAGCAGGTATGGTCCCAAATATACCGGGCATGAAATTACCGGGAATGTAATTATTAATTTTTAATTGAATTTCAAAAGATGCAAAGCTCTTCCGAAGTCCTTGATACACTGATCGATGAATTTGCAAAGCTGCCCCAGATAGGACGTAAAACCGCCCAGCGCCTTGCTATGCATATTACGAAGCAGCATAAGGAAGATGTAGAAAGATTTTCCAAAGCGCTGCTGGACACTAAAGATAAAATAAAATTTTGCAGTATTTGCTGTAACATTACTGAGCTTGAGATCTGCAGAATGTGCTCCTCGGCTAAAAGAAATAAAAAAATTATCTGCGTGGTCGAAGAGCCACAGGATGTAATCGCTCTTGATAAGTCAAATGAATATTCAGGCTTATATCATATTCTGCATGGCAGAATTTCTCCTCTTGAAGGCATTGGTCCAAATGACATCCGTATTCGCGAGCTTATCTACAGGCTTGACAGTAACATTGAGAACAATGAAGAAAACGTTGAAGAAATAATTCTCGCCTTAAATCCAACCATCGAAGGAGAAACTACAATTCTTTATCTTGCAAAGCTAATCAAGCCGCTTGGAATTAAAATGACAAGAATAGCCCGTGGTATTCCTATGGGTGCTGATATAGAGCTCACTGACGAACTTACTCTTGCAAGAGCTATGGAAGGAAGGGTAACCATCTAACATGGCAGCAAGATCAAAAGAATGGTTCCGGTCATGGTTCTCCGATAAAAACTATTTAGAGCTATACCGTCACAGGAATGAAGAAGATGCAAGAAACCTTGCAAATCTTATTCAGAGAAGTATAGAGCTGAAAACAGGTGCAAAGGTTCTGGATGTCTGCTGCGGAGCCGGAAGACACTCTATTGAGTTTGCATTACGCGGCTATGATGTAACAGGTTTTGACCTTTCTGAATACCTTATCTCTCAGGCAAATAAAAACTCCACAGCATTAAAAGAAAAGAATATAAAAGTTAAGTTTCTGATTAAAGATATGGTGAAATTCAATTTTAAAGGCAGCTTCGATGCAGCTTTTAATCTTTTTACAAGCTTTGCATATTTTGAAAAAGATGAAGATAACTTTAAAGTTATAAAAAATGTTTCAGATTCTATAAGAAAAGGCGGATACTTTGCCTTTGATTTTATAAATGAGAAGAATTTAAGAGAAACTCTTATCCCTTTCGATAGAAAAGTATATAACGGAAATGTATTTACTCAGAAAAGAAAGATCGAGAATAATTTTATTCATAAATCTATAGTAATTAAAAAAGCAGGCAAGGAACTTACATTCGAAGAAAGACTGAAGCTGTATGATAAAAAAACTCTTACAGAAGTTTTTCAAAAGAACCGGCTTAAAGTAAAAAAATGCTTCGGAGATTATTATGGAAATAAATTCAGCAGTGAAAATTCTAAAAGACTAATTCTGATTGCGCAAAAAATCTGAAATATTATTTTTTCTTTTTTTAACAATGGCATCGGGCTGCGGCTTGTTCAATACCCGTGACGTTGAAACTCCGACGGGACCAAGATCAAATTTTATTCCCCCTACTTCACCTTCTATTGTAATCGATAACTTTATTTCTGCGATAAGCCAGAAGGATATTAACAATTATCTGAACTGTATTTCAGATACTTCATTCGGAGGAAGAAGATTTCTTTTTACTCCTGATGTTGAGTCACAGTCAAATTATCCTGTTTTTAATAACTGGGACAGGAGTAAAGAAAACAATTATTTTACAAATCTTGTAAACCAGACTGCAGCTGAGTCACCTTCAAATCTTTTCCTATCCAATGTTACATCAACATTATCAAATGACAGTGCAGTCTACAGCGCAGATTATCTTCTTGTATTCTATCACAACAGAACTAACCTGACTAAAACTGCGAAAGGTACTTTAAGATTTAATATCAGAACTGACTCAAGAAATCTCTGGTCAATAAATAACTGGATAGATTTCAAATCTCAGCCAACTGATACTACATGGAGCGTCATCAAAGCAAATTTCAGCAATTAATGAAGCTTCTTAGAAAAAATATTATTATCACCTTATTTGCATTTATTTCTGCAGCCGGATTTTATTCCTGTGATAATATTTTTTCTCCCCGTATAGATACGTCAGGCTCTTCTATTATATCAGATCAAAAAACTATTGAAGGAGTATATCAGAATTTTAAATATGCTTACGATTTTAAGGATTCAACAGTATATGGAAATCTTATGACTTCGGATTTTATTTTTACTTATAGGGATTATACATTGGGGTATGATGTTACGTGGGACAGAGCAACAGAGCTTAGAACAACTAATGGGCTTTTTCAGAACACTCAGAAGCTTGATGTGCTCTGGAATAACATAGTTTTCCAGTCAGGGGATTCGCTCGCGCAGAATGTAAGAAGGAGCTTTAACCTAACGATCACATTTAATCCGAATGATGTAGTAAGATTTAATGGATTTGCAGACATGAATCTTGTACGGAATTCAACAAGTGATAAATGGAAAATAAAAAGATGGAAAGACGAAAGTTTTTAACTTTACTCCCGGCTCAATCCATTAAAAACTGCTTTTTAAGATCATCAAAATAATATCTCTGATATTCCTCACCATTTTTTAATAGCCAGTCTACAATGAACTCAAGTTTTTCTTTCGGAATGTTTACTCCGATTTTTTTCTGATATTCATTGATAATATTTTCTTTTGTAGAAAGAGTGATCAATGAAAGATCATTCCAGTTCGGATCAGCCCCTTTTTTTTCATAATTATAAATGTCTTTGAAAAGCTCAACATAAAATCCGTTCTCATCCTTGCTTACTTCGAAAGTTTTATAAAGTATTCTCACCGGAAATTTATCTTCTTCAGCAAATTCAAACTGCATGGATTTTTTGCTTTTCACCAAGTAAGTAAGATCTTTTGACTTAATAACTCTCTTCAGAATAAATTCCTTCATCTTTTCAATATTGCTGTTATCATTTCTTACGCAGCCATGGGATTCATATCTTAATGTTTTTTTCAATACCCCCGGCTTGTTGGTGCCGTGAAAATATCTGAGTGATCTTTCATCATAATGAACTACAAATAACCCCAAAGGATTATTTGGTCCGGGAGGAGTTGCTTCAAGATCTTTTTTTGCGGGATCCGGATCTTTCCATGTCGGCCAGTTACGAATTCTGAAAGCTGAAAAATTTCCTGTATAAGTTTTATCAGTAGGCTTTCCAACAACATTTGGCCAGGTATCGATATAGATAGTGTCCTGTCCGTAGATCTGAAAGATCTGGGATTCAAATTTAGGGAGATTCAGCTGCCAAAGGATCTTTGCAGTATCAACTAATAAGTTCGCCGGCACTCCGAATGAGACACTGTACATCATATCAGGTCTGGCATTGGAATCATTTGGATTCAGCTGGGAAATTTTTTTCTTTCCTATTATATCTGCGACAGTAAAATCAGAGATTATCGGGAACCGATCCCTTAAAAATTCTTCTATACGGGATTCAGCATCAGGAATACTTCCGGCTTCAAATACAAACCTCTCCTCTCCAACCTTTCCGGCAACAGACGAACCTGTCTGGGAATAAGAAGGAAGAAATATTCCAATAAATATAATTAATAGATAAAAATATTTTTTAAAAAAGTGCATTATATGATAATGTTATATTTAAATTTTGTTATTGAATCCGGAAGGAAATTCGCCCGCTATACACCCATTGTATGCCAGACTGTTTTTATTTCTGTAAAGCTTTCAACGTTTTTAGGATCTTCATTTGCAACATCATTATACCAATCATGATTTGCCGGCACTTTATAAAATCTTTTTACGTTGTTTGCGCACAATTCACGTACCTGCTTATGATAATCATTTGTACTTAAAGCATAATCTATTGAGTTGATATCAAAGTGACCTGCAACATGGGAAATAAGCTCCTTATGATATCCGGAAATTATATTTACTACTCCG
Organism: Ignavibacteria bacterium; assembly: GCA_038230595.1. GTDB lineage: Bacteria > Bacteroidota > Ignavibacteria > Tepidaquicellales > Tepidaquicellaceae > JBBRMY01. The sequence goes on along the minus strand of JBBRMY010000039.1, from coordinate 13,560 downwards.
CCCGGAAGATCACATGTCGCAAATATTTCTGCAAGCGTCAGAACCGGTCGTGGAGTTGTTTCGCTTGAAACAACAATGCAGACATTTCCGCTAACGATACAATTTAAAATTCTGGAAACTGCTGCAAGAAGGCTGGGATCATCCGGCAATAAAATGCCAACTAAACCTACTGCTTAAGGAACTGAAAAATTAAAATAACCTGCCTGAACAGGATTAACTGTACCTGTAAGCTGCATCCATTTGTCTGCAAGTCCTGCATAGAAAATTGCCCTGTCAATACATTTTCCAACTTCTTTATCGGCAGCTTTCTTTGAAGCTCCGGTATTCAACTGTATCTCAGATGAGAATTCTTCAGCTCTTGATGCAAGCATTTCTGCAAAGCGGTAAATAATCTGTCCTCTTTCATATCCTGTCTTTCCATTCCAACCATCGAAAGCGCTACGGGCAGCAACAACTGCATTCCTGATATCTTTTCTAGTGCTTCTGGAAACATTGGTTACATTCCCGTCAGCATCTTTAAGCTGAATAAATCTTTCAGACTCTGTTCTGATAAATTTTCCGCCTATGAAAAGCTTGAATATCTTATGAACGTTTTTATTATCCATCTGTTAAAGCTTTAAATTTCGTTGACAATTTTTTTTATTCCCTGAAAAGTAATATATGAATGTGAATCATCATAAATGCTGCTTCCCTTGGACAGTATAAGTACCTGCGGAGACTCATGAGATACATCAAAATCCTGTGCGATCTTATTTGAAAGTTTTCTGAATTTTATCAGGTCAAGAAAATAACATTCAAGTTCTTTGCTTACCTGCTCATTAACCCATTCACTGTTAAGCCTGTCGAATATTCTTGCGCTGATATTGCAGTTCGTACTGAATTTAAAAATTAATATTTTCTTTTCTTCTGAATCTTTTTTTAACTGCTCTAATTGTTCTTCACTCGTAAGATCATTCCACACCATGCTTAGCTTAAGGTTTTTATTGTTTGCTTTAAAATATCCTTCAATGATCCATTTGCTTTTTTATAGCTTTCCTTGCGGATCTTTATCATTTCCTTTTCACTTCTAGAATCTTCCATCATTTTATCCGGAAGAAGCTCTCTTGTTAAAATACTCATGCCTACATATTTTATTCCGCAATGAACTGCGGCAATATTCTCTGCTACCAGAGAATAACCAACTACATCTGCACCGATATCCGTATAAAATCTTGCTTCTGCTTCAGTCTCTGTTTCCGGTCCGGGAACACCAACATAAACAGCTTCGTTGATCCTTAGTTTTTTATCTAAAAAAAGATCACAGACTTTTGTGTAGCAGTCTTTATTGTATGCATCGCTCATATCCGGAAATCTTACACCAAGCTCATCATCATTTTTTCCTATCAGAGGATTATCACCCATGAGATTAATATGATCATATACTAAAGCTATTCCTCCAAGTGAGAATCTCGGATTCAGAAAGCCGGTTTCATCTACTGAAATAAGAGTTTTTATTCCTAAGTATTTCAGAACATAGATCACATGACCTACATCTCTCATTTTAATTCCATTATAGAAATGATATCTGCCGTGAAGAATTATAACATCTTCTTTCCCGCATCTTGCAAAGATCATTGTTCCCTTCGTTTCCTTACTGCTGCCGGAAAACTGAGGCGGGATATCAGCGTATTCAACTTCTTTCAGAATTTTCAGATCACCCGGTAACTCCATCTCTCTTTCAAGATATACACCGGTCTTAGGATTGAATTTAGAAGGCATTAATTTTTTTAATGCTTCAACAGATTGCATTATCTTTTCTCTTTGTTCAGTCATTTATAGCTTTTCAATTATTTTTCTTGTAAGCAAAGTCATTTTAGGTTCAGCTATTGCAGCTGCTTCAAGAATATCTTTCAGCTCTGCAACTTTAAGTGTTCCGGGAAATCCTTCGTCAGTTATTATGGAAAGTCCTAAACATTTTAATCCAAGCATAGAAGAAGCAACTAATATCTCAGGAATGGTAGACATACCGACAACATCACCACCCATTTTTCTAGTCATTTTATATTCAGTGCGCGTTTCAAGGTTAGGTCCCTGAACCGAAAGATAAACCCCTTTTTGTACAGGGATCTTATTTTCAATTGCAGTTTCCTCAGCAAGCTTTATCATTTCAGAAGTATAATCATCAACAAAGTTTTCATTTTTCTTATAGGCAACTCCCATGAACGGAGTTGTAAAATGAAGATTGATATGTGACCTGATGAGCATAAGGTCTGTTCTTCTGAAAGCCGGATTAAGCGCACCGCATGCATTGGAAACTATAAGAAATTTTATCCCAAGCTTGTGAAGAACAAAAACAGGGAATGTAACGTCCCCATGTGAATAGCCTTCATAAAAATGAAATCTGCCCTGCATAGCAACGATCTTCTTGCCTGATAAAGTGCCGAAGATCAGCCTTCCGTGATGAGATTCTACAGTAGAAACAGGAAAATTTGGTATTTCGGTATACTCAATAGTATGATCGATCTGAATTTCTTTTACAAGTCCGCCAAGACCGGTACCAAGAATAATTCCTATCTCATAATCTTCGCTGACTTTTGATCTTATAAAACTGACAGCTTCATTTTGCAGTTCTTCCAGTGTGGAAATTAACTCAGTATTCATTCAGAAAAAGATCCGGCTATTTGATTTCAAAATTGTCATCGAAAGGTCGGTTTGTTATGCCGGGATCAGAAAATCCGCCTCGGGAAGGCGCAGTATTTACTTTATTCTGATTGTATGATGATATATTAACATCGTGCTTTTCTTCCATATCATTGATCATCATTTTCGTTGAAGCCAGCTCCATCTTGTAAACTCTTTTGTTCTTAATGTAATCGTCGATCTCTGCTAATTTTTCTATAAAGAATGTTTTAGTATCTTCTGTCAGTTTTTCATTTTTTGCTTTCAGCTCTTCAAGCTCTGTTCTCTTGTTAATTATCTCTTCTTCAACTGATTGCTTTAACTTTTGAGCATTAAGTTCTGACTCTCTGATAATATTCTGTGCTCTTTTTTTGGAATTCTCAATTATTTCTTCACCGATATCCTGAGTCCTGATCAAAGCCCGCTGTAAATTTATTTCATTTTCCTTATAGACATCAATATCTGTAGTAAGGCTCTTAACTTTTTCATTTAAGGAAGAGATCTCAAGAACCAGTTTTTCATAATGCGCTGAAACTGTCTCAAGAAAAGCCTCGACTTCATTTACATCATATCCGCGAAAAGATTTCTCAAAATCTTTTTTCTTTATGTCAGCTGCTTTTATGTTCATATATTTAAAATTTAGCTAATTTTAAATAAAACCTGCCTAAATATAATCCCTCTCTCCGAATATTGCACTACCAATTCTCAGCATATTGGACCCCTCTTCAATGGCGATCCCGAAGTCAGAAGTCATTCCCATTGACAGAAAATCAAGTTTTTTGACCGAATTGCTGACATCTTCAAATTGCTTTTTTAGTGTCCGGAAATTTGACCTGATCTCTTTCTCATCTTCAGTAAATTTCCCAATTGTCATTAAGCCTCTCAGCCTTAAATTTGGAAATTTAGAAATATCTTCACATAATTTCATGGTTTCTAAAGGGTTGCATCCTGATTTCTGAGCTTCACCGCTGGTATTCACCTGAACAAGTACGTCTATTACTTTTTCGATATTTTCACAGTTCTGCTGAATTGTTTCTGCAAGTCTGAGATTATCAACAGATTGTATCATTGATGAAGATTCGACTGCCTGCTTTACTTTATTTCTTTGAAGATGACCTATGAGATGCCAGTTTATATTATTTGAACTAAGCGACTGGGCTTTTGAAATTAATTCCTGAACTTTGTTTTCACCAAAATCTATTTGTCCAAGCTTATTGAGAAAGTCGATCTGTTCCGATGGAAAATTTTTGCTGACGGCTATTAGCTTTATTTCAGCGGGCTCTCTGCCTGCACTTTTCGCTGCCGCTGATATTTTTCCCTTAAGCTCTTCAAAGTTATCCTTTATATGTGCTAAGTTCATTTCTGCTCAAGTATTTTTTTGTAATACTTTTCATAAAGTGGAACGATCTTATCTTCACTGAACTCTTCTGCTCTTTTTCGCGCATTGACACAGAACACTTCATATTTCTTTTCATTACCGAAAAGATCGATAGTATATCGTGCCATTCTGTCAACATCTCCTATCTCTGCAATAAATCCGGTCTCACCATGAAGATTTAGCTCAGGCAGACCACCTACAGAAGAAGAGATTACAGGGATACCGCAGCTCATTGCTTCCAGCGCTGACAAACCAAAGCTTTCTGATTGTGACGGCATTATAAAAATATCTGCAATAGAAAGAATTTCTACTAAAGAATCCTGCTTACCCATGAAAACAACGCTGTCTGATAATCCAAGCTCTCTCGTAAGTCTTTCTGTTTCACCTCTGTCAGGACCATCACCTATAAGAATAAGTTTTGATGGAATTTTTTTATTTACCTGATCGAAGATCTTAACAACATCAGGCACTCTTTTTAGAGCTCTGAAATTCGATATGTGAATTAATATCCTTTCTCCGTTTGGCGCGTATTTTTTCTTATGGCATTTCGAATCTTCAGGCTTGTCCCTTTTATATTTATCGATGTCAATAAAATTTGGTATAACTTCAATATCTTTTACAATTTTATAATTCGATAAAGTTTTATCTCTCAGATAAGCTGAAACAGCAGTAACACCGTCAGATTTTTCAATGCTGAATTTCATAGTAGGCAGAAAGCTTGGCTCAAGACCTGTAAGAGTTATATCCGTACCGTGAAGTGTTGTAATAAATTTAAAATCCTTGGTATTTTTAGGATCAGATTTATAGATCTCTCTTGCAAGATATGCGCTTGTAGCATGAGGTATTGCATAGTGGGCATGAACAAGATCAAGTTCATGAAACTTAGCAACTTCAACCATTTTACTTGCAAGGGCAATACTGTAAAGAGGAAATTCAAAAAGGGGGTAGTTATTTATTTCAACTTCATGATAAAATATATTCTCAACAAAAGCGCTTAATCGAGTGGGCATTGCATAAGATATGAAATGTATTTCATGGCCGCGAAGTGCAAGAGCTTTTCCGAGTTCTGTTGCAACAACACCGCTTCCGCCATATGTAGGATAACAGGTAATCCCTATCTTCATAGAATGATTTGATTAGTTAAATATAATTTAAATAGGCTATTGTATAAATGTATTCAGAATTCTTTGAATGATGCTTTTTATTATTGTTTTTGATTTAATTCAGGGATATTTTAAAATGAATGAATAAATTATTATCTAAAGCATTCCCTTTCGCTTTAACTCCCCTTATTTTATTTTCACTTTTTTTTATCTCTTCCTGCAGCAGTGTGCATTTGCGGGAAAGCCTTAAATTAAGTGATGATGACTGGAGAATTGCGAATGGAAATCTGCAGAAGACAAATATATCGAATACTCAGACTCCTGTAAATCTCCCATTAAAAAAATTATGGGACTTCAGTACAGATGCCGGAATGGGAAAAAACAGCTTTGCAGTAAGCGATGGAATTCTTTTTGCAAATACTCTGCGCGGAGAGATGTTCTCTATTGATGTTACTTCAGGAAAAAGTCTTGGGCGACTTACGGATCTTGGAAACGGTGCTTTCGGAGCTCCGCTTGTGTTTAAGAACAGGATAATTAATACTTTTTCTGGAGATGATAAAAATTCCATTCAATGCTTTGATATAATGCGCGGTGTTATAGTTTGGCAAAGGGATCTTGATTTTGTACAGTCATCTCCGGTTGGTGATGAAAATTTTATTTATGCATCATCAACTTCAGGAGCGATCTACTGTCTGGATGCAAATACCGGAAGCACAAAATGGACTTACAAGTCTAACGCTGACCATAATAAATCTTTAACAGTTAAAAACAATCCTAACAGATTTTTTAATAGCCCGGTTATATCAGGCGAGGATCTTTATACAGGTGGAACAGATGGTAATATGTATTGCATTAACGCTTCTACAGGTAAATTGAACTGGAAGCTGCAGACAGGAGGTTCTGTTTTTTGTGATGCATCTGTATATGAGAATAAGCTTTTTTTTGGCTCCGATGATAAAAATTTTTACTGCATATCTCCTGATGGAAAAGTAAACTGGAAAAAAGATTTGGGTACTAAGTTTTTAGCAAATTCAACTTTTTATAGCGGTCAGGTTATAATACCGGGAATTGACGGATACATTTATTCGTTAAATATTTCAGATGGAAGTTTAAGCTGGAAGTTTGAAACTAAGGGGACAATATGCGCTCCTCCTTTGTTACAGGGAAATAAGATATTTATCGGTTCTTATGACAAAAATATTTATTGCCTGAATGCAGCAGACGGTAATGAGCTATGGAAGTTTGAATGTGAAGGTAGAGTTAAAACTGCGGCAGTAATATGGAAAAATTTTGTTTTTGTTGGCAGTGAGCCTCAAAATATTTATTGCTTCAAAAGTGAATAGTGTTAAAATGTATGCGTTAAGATCATTATGAAAATATATTTTATAATAATATTATTGTTTCTTGCAGGCGCGAATAATTTGTATTCGCAGGACTCGGTTAGTGTCCGGTATAATTTAAATATAATAACAAGTATTCCTGATGCAGCGATCTATATTGACAGCATAAATGCCGGAGTTACTCCCTTAAGTAATTTTAAACTGTTAAAAGGAATTCATAATATTAAGATCATTAATCCTACAAATTCAGGACGCTCTGCGTGGGAAGATGAGAATATTTTGTTCAATCAATTTGATATTAAAAGTGATACAACCATAAGAGCGAGCTTCCGATATCTGTATTCTATTAATTCAGATCCCTTTAATGCGGAAGTGCTTACAAATGATTCATTGCTGGGTTATACGCCATTGAGATTTTTCGGAGAAAGTATATTGAACTGGCGGCTTGACTTAAAAAAATCTGGATATAGAACAGCGAAGATTGATCTTTCGGATTATAACAGCAACAGAACAATAAATATAAATCTTTTGCCTGACGTAAATTATACCCGGGAGAATATTATATTTAAGGATAAAAACACTAATTTTAGTAAAAAAAGAAATTTTCCGCTTATTGCTGCTTTAGGTGCTGCAACATTAGGAGGAGCATTCGCAACGATAAACCTGAAAAACAAAGCAAATGATTTTTATGACAGCTATCTGAATAATTTAAACCAGGGAGATCTTAGCAGTTCGAACCGTTACGATATTTATTCTCTTGTTTCACTCATTCTGACTCAGGCTGCCCTCGGCACGCTTATCTATTTTCTTTTCTTTGATTAGTACTTAATCGATTATTCTTAACTTTGTATTAGTAGTTGTGCTTCTCCAAAGGATCGCCGACAAAATTATTGCCGCCCCTGCCATTGCAAATACCGAGGGCTTTTCACCGACAGATAGAAAAACCCAGATTGGATTAAATACTGCTTCAAGCATTCCGGTTATCATCGACTGTGTAGCGCTTACATGCTTTAGCCCTTCGTTATAGATCATATAACTAATTCCGATCTGAACAGCACCAAGATATAAAAGTATGAGCAGCTGTGAGCCGGATAGCATTAAATGGGAAAAAATTACAGGCAGGCAGATCACCGCAACAAGCAGGTTTCCAAGAATTACATTGCTGATAGTATCCTCCGTTTTATGAACCTGCTTCTTCCATTTTAGAAATAAGGAGAACAATGCAAAGCATATCCCAGAGCATATAGCAAGAACATTCCCAAGCATATTTCCTGGCTCCAGCTTTCCGAAAAAGAATAAAGCCATTCCTCCCAGGCAGACAACAACAGCGATCAGGCTTTTCTTATCAAATTTTGTTTTTAAAAATACAGGCTCCAGAATAACGAGATATATCGGCGCAGAAAATTGAAGGAAAATTGCGTTGGCAGCAGTTGTGATCTTTGTAGCTATTACAAATAAAATAAGAATCCCTGAATATGTAACTATGCAGTAGAGCGAGATCGGATCAAAGCTGTAATTAACTTTTTTCTTTTTGAAAGCCGAGACAATTATTATTGTTATTCCTGCGATCAGCGAACGGTAAAATGAAATAACCCAAGGGTCAAGAGGTAAAAGCTTGATGAACATTCCACCGGTACTCCAGAATAGGGCAGCTAAAGAAATAAGAAGTATGCTTTTCTTATAGGGAGAAAATCTTGATGCAGGTGATTCAGACAATATATTTTTTATAAACTTTTAATAAAGCTTATCATTACAAAAACTTGTTCCTTAGCACCGGCGTGGGAACGTTAAAGGAAAAACACTCGAAACTTTCGCTTACCTTATTTCTTTTATCTCTTCAAGCATGATCTTGCTCATTGTTGCCAGGTCATATTTGTGCTTCCAGCCCCAGTCTTTTCTTGCAACTGAATCGTCAATTGTTTGCGGCCATGATTCAGCGATCTTCTGGCGGAAATCCGGCTTATAAGTAATTTTAAATTCAGGAATATGCTTTTTTATTTCTTCAGCTATCTGGGCAGGGTCAAATGAAATAGCTGCAACGTTATAACTTGATCTCAGTGAAAGCTTTGATTTATCAGCTTCCATAAGATCGATAGTTGCCTTAATAGCATCCGGCATGAACATCATTGGAAGTACAGTATCTGATTTAAGAAAGCATTCATATTTCTTTTCCTGAAGAGCATCAAAGAATATTTCAACAGCATAATCTGTAGTTCCCCCGCCTGCTTCCGTTTTATAGCTGATAAGACCGGGATAACGAATGCTTCTTATATCAATGCCATGCTTTATTGAATAATATTCACACCATCTTTCTCCTGCAAGCTTGCTTATTCCATAAACTGTAGTTGGCTCCATTACAGTTGTCTGAGAAGTATTTTGCCTTGGAGTAGTGGGTCCAAAAACGGCAATTGAGCTTGGCCAGAAAACTTTTTTAATTCCAACCTCACGCGCAAGATCAAGAATATTCAGTAGGCTTTTCATATTTATATCCCATGCCTGAAGCGGAAGCTTTTCTGCATTTCCGGAAAGTACTGCTGCCAGTAAATAGATCTGAGTTATCTTATATCTAATTACAAAGTGTATCAAACGCTTATCATCCATTACATCCAGTATCTGAAATGGCCCGCCTTCAATTATATCTGCAGGAGCTTGTCTTATATCAGTAGCAAAAACATTCTGTGCACCATATTTAGAGCGTAATGCGATCGTCAGTTCCGAACCGATCTGTCCGGCAGCGCCAATTACGAGAATTTTTTCCATTTACTGCTTATAATTTAAATAGAATTGAAGTTACTATTCAAAGTTGATTTAATAAATGAAAAATGGGATGTGTTGATTTTATAAATTATTTCTCAATATAATGGGATCAAAACAAACTATAAAATGTTGCAATTTGCACTTTAATCCCTTTACCCAAATTAACTACTTTTTTCTTCAGAAATAATTATTAACCTTTATAAAAATATATGTTAATTTATTATTCCTCTTTAAATTTCGAAAAGTATCACCCAAAATATGGTTTTTACATGTTTGTATATAAAATCTTTTGTATGTACATTTTAATCATAGTTAATAATAAACAAATACACAGGGATTAAAATATATCACAATAAAAAAGATAACATCCATTATAATTTTTTTAAGAAAATATATTTTGCATTCATTACATTAATTCATAGAGGTCTATTAGGTGTTGATTTATTTTTTTAAAGCCTTTCATTTTAATATAAAAAAAAGTTTTTATGCCGAAAGTAAAAATAAATTTAATAATTTTGTTAATTTCTGTTGTAGCTCAGTTCGCTTGTGTTATTAATTCTTTTTCTCAATGGGTAAGCGTAGAAGATGGGAGTAGCGGTGACATTCAGGAAGTCAAATTCAAAAGTGAAATGACAGGATGGTATCTGACTGCTGATACATACTCAATATATAAAACTACGAATGGCGGTTTAAATTGGAAAACAAAAGATATAACTAACATTCAGTATAATTCTAGAATATATAATCTTTTAAATTTTGGTGATACCTTAATTGCATTTACAAATTCTGATAGTGTTTTTCAGTCTAATGATGGAGGTGAGAATTGGTTTATATTTCGATATGGTTTTAATGGGGGCATTTATAATATATATAAAATAAATTCAAATCTGTTATATGGAATTGCATATATAAGCGATCCATCTGGAACAGTATTAGTAAAGAGTACCGATCGGGGTCATTCATGGGTGCAAATTCATTTTTTTAATAATCATGAAATCTCTTATTATGGAAAAATTAGTTTTATAAATGAAAATACCGGATTTTCTATAGGTGAGAATACTGATTCAGCTTTTACACAGCATACCATAAATAAAACTACCGATGGTGGTTTTACATGGACATTAAGATCTGTTAATTTTGGACAGCCGGAAAAATTTTTATATTTCTTAGATGAAAATATTGGATTTGAAAATGGATTTGCTGGTCTATATAGGACAACTAATGGAGGAGTTAACTGGTATATTCAGGATTCTATTGGACCAGCAGATATTCATTTCTTTAATCAGAATACTGGAATAATATGCGGTGGATTTGGAAACGCTACTAATTTTATAATAAAAACAACAGATAAAGGTGTGACTTGGACCAATATTTCCTATCCCCCGGTAACAGGATATAAACAATTTGTAACGATTAATTGCGTAAATAATACTTGTTATATTGGTGCAAGAGGTGGAGGTGGAATGTATAAGTCCATTGATGCGGGAAGCATCTGGACAGATATATCCACATATTATTTTGGATCAGGTTTTGCAGATGTTAAGTTTATTAATAACGTTACAGGTTTTATATTAGGTGGGGGTGGAGGAATATTATTAAAAACTACTGATAAAGGTTTAACTTGGGCTCAGGCTCCCGGATTCTTAAATATACCGCGTGTTTATAATAGATATTTTCAGAGCTTAAAATTTACTGATGAAAATACCGGATGGATTGTCTCTGATACCGGAATAGTTAAAACAACAAATGGAGGAAATAATTGGTTTCTATTGCATCCTAATCTTACACCTAATATTCGTTTATCCAATGCGGAATTTATTAATAATTATACAGGATGGGCTTACGGTAACAATGGCTTCAGCACAAAAAATATTTATAAATCAACAGATGGAGGACAAAATTTTAACCTACAGTATCAATCTGATAATCAGATTTTTACAAAAATAAAATTTTATGACTCTCTTTACGGATATATAAGCTTAAGTAATTTATTTAGCAAGGATAACTTAATAAGAACAACTGATGGAGGAAATACCTGGACAACTATTAAAACAGGGTTTTATTCTCCAGGTGATATTATTGAATTTTTCAGCAGAGAAAAAGCGATATTAATGGGTGGGGGAGGATTTTTAAAAACAATTAATGGAGGTGACACCTGGATTCAGATATATCCAACGGGTTTTCAATCCTTCAAGTTTAAAAATGAAAATACCGGTTTTGCCGTAAGTGAAAAAGTTTATTATACAACTAATGGAGGATATAACTGGGTCCCTCAAATTGTAGGTTTGAACGATTACCGTTTGGGTAGCATATTTATCGATAATCAGGGCTTTGCTATTGCAGTCGGCGGTATTGGAAAAATTCTAAGAACCACTAATTACGGTGGAGTTGTTGGAATTCAAAATATCAATTCAATAGTTCCGCTAACTATTCAATTATTTCAAAATTATCCTAATCCTTTTAATCCTGCCACAACAATAAGATATAGCATACCGGGACTTTCAAATGTAAAGTTAACAATATTTGATGTTCTAGGTAGGGAAATTAGTGTTCTAGTTGATAAAAAACAAACTGCGGGAAATTATAATATCCAATGGGACGCAGCTAATCTAAATAGCGGGATCTATTTTTATAGACTAGAAATTGAAGGTAATGTAAAATATTCCAATACAAAAAAAATGGTCCTTTTAAAATGAAATTAATAAACCTTTTTATTCAGCATCCACCTTAAGAAATATTTTTAACATTTATTTTTAAACGGGCAGATCCGAATCTTAAAAGATTACAGCCGGCCAGCTATATCTGAAAAGAATCTCTTTGTTAAAAGAGATGATCTGCCCTATTTTTTTAACTTTTTAAATTAAACAATAATGAAAACTATAAAAATCCTTTTATTCTGTAGTCTTTTAATTATTACTCTTCAAAATATTGTATATTCGCAATATAGTTTCGAAGGAATATATAATTTAGAGCTAAATACAAGATCGCAGCCTCTTAATTACAAAATGTATTTATTTGATGCAGCTTATGATAATTATGGTTTAAATTTCGTAGGTATTCATAATGTAAGTTCGCCGGCTTCAGAAACAGTAAATTATTATTTAATAGGAAATGATGGAGTGATTCAAGATCAGATTACTGGTTTAGGGGGTGATTTGCATAATTCAGGTGTTTGCATTGGTTCATATAAAGGAAAAGTCTATGTAGTTACCAGACAAGAAACTCCTTCATTTAAATTTAAGGTTTATGAAAAAATAAATGGTGTAAATTCATTTGTTCTTAAAGCAACTATTATCCCAAGTCATATAATACTCAAATAACTCCAGATAAATGTGTAATGAATATGGCATTCACAACTGAAAATCAAAGTGATGGAGCTCATGACTATGCATATATTACTTTTGATAAAACTTCTTATGGTTCAGTCGGTGGTGTTGGATATGTTGGATTAATAAAATATCCTTTAGATAATAACATTGCACCTGCGGAAATTAGACCTGTTGATGCAGATTTTGGTTATGTATCAGGTCGGTATCCTAATATTTTATCTTATAACAATAAAATTTATATTGTTTACTCGTTATCTCTCGCTCAAAATGAGGTAATTTTTATTACAAGGTTATATAATGGAACAAGTTATTCTGACCCAAAACCTGTATTGAATATGGGTGCGCCACCTCAAGGAAATTATTTCACTGAAGTTGGAACAAATGCAAGTCTATCTGCAGGTAAAAATCCTTTAGACGAATCTAAAACGAATTTATATTTAAGTGCATCCATTGACTATAACTGGGGTTCATCTGTATATACAAACTTAATAGGAAAGGTAACTGATATTGCATATTTAGATAATACTAGTATCACTACACCTTGGCAAGAAGCTCCGCAGCCTATTTTATCTAGTGAATTCTGCCGGTTCAAAAATCCGGGTTTAATATTTAATGATAATTCTTTGAAAGCAAGCTTTTTGTATACTGGAACAAATGGATTAGCTTTGGGTTATTTCAGAGAACATAAATTCGGTCAGGGATTTGATCCTGCAATATTATTGGCTAATGGGAACACATTACAAACATTTGAAGCAGGATCACTGACAAAAGGACTTAGTGGAAATATTGCTTTATATGCTGATGCGTGGAATTCAACTAAATTCACAATGAGAAGGCGTCCCGATGATATTACCGGTAATATAACTTATAATGCATTATTTACCGGTACTGAATATATAAATAGAACCGGATCACCTTTTGCTCATACAAATGGTTCAAAAATTATTGCACGATCAGGTTGTGTAACCAGTATTGCTGCAAATTCTGATTTTTAC
>JBBRMY010000038.1:0-18856 GCA_038230595.1 Ignavibacteria bacterium | reverse complement strand
GCTCAAAACCGGAGTATATGGCTTACCGGTTGATGTTTTGTAAATTGCCCCAACTGTAATGTTGTCTGTTATATTATAACTTGCAACTACGCTCAGGTTATGTGTTATGTCATAATTTGCTGAAGTTTCTGTCTGAGCATCAAACTGTCTTCTTTTTGAATCAGCATATGCATAAGATATCCATCCTGTAAACTTGTTCTTATATTTTCCTTTTATAAATACATCTATGCCTTTTGCAAATCCTTTTCCTAAAGATTGATTATAACCGGTAGTTTTATCAAAAACCACAAGATTTGAATAATCCTTATAGTATCCTTCAACTCTGACAACTATATCACCGTCTTTGTTGAATTCATAACCTAATATATAATGTACTGCCTGCTCTGGCTGAAGATCATTATTCAAAGTACCTTCAAAGCTCCTTAATGATGCATACTGATGATACATGCCAACGGTTCCGCGTAAAACATTATATTTTGTAAGCTGATATCCCATTGAAAGTCTTGGGTCAATTGATATCTTCTTTGATAAGGTATGGTAATCAGATCGTATGCCCGGGATAATAAAAAAATTATCCGAAAGTTTCATCTGCGCTTCAACATATTCTCCGATTCTTCCGGAGCTTATAGTTGTGTCAACATTATAAGATGCAGCGTTTGTTCCGAGATTAAACGAAAATGCCGGAACTACTCCGCTTATGCTGCTCTGATTAAATTCATATTCTGCACCAGCATTAATATCTATTTTGTTATTTACCTGCTGAGTAAAGTCAGTTCGGAACTTGGAGTAAACATCCTTATTTCTTGTATCAAGAATTCCGTAATTCAGTTTTCTGTCATAAATACTGTAAGATATTCCTGCATTTAAAGATGAAGTTACTGATGGAGCAAAAGAAACTTTTGCATTTGTGAATATCTGATCGCTTTGTGAATTAAAAAATCCGTCAAACGATGGACTGTTATTCCTGATCCCTATCTTGTCTCCTGTGTAATTTGCATACAACTTCAGATAACTACCTTCTGCGATCTTATATGAAAGCGTTCCGCCAATCCCTTTAGCTTCAGGTACTTTGGAATAATCAGCAGCAATTCCGTTCAGATCAAAAAATGGTTTCAGATAGCTTTGATTAACACTGAACGTTCCTCCCCATTTCCCGGAATTATCAGTGTACACTCCGGCAAGAGCTCCGCTTCCGATACCAAGCACAGCGAATACTCCTTTGCCTCTTGTCATGCTGTATGATTTAAGATCAAGCACAGCTGATAATGCATTTCCGAATCTTGCGGAAAACCCTCCGCTTGTAAAGTTGATTCCTTTTAAGCTCCATGGATCAACAGTAGAATATGTTGAAGTATTATAGGTATCATCAAAGATAAATGGATTGTACAATGTAGCCTGATCTAAAATTGTCAGTACTTCATCAGGGTCTCCGCCCCTTACAGTAATTCTGCTTCCTTCATCAACCTGGTTTGAACCGGGAAAAGTGGTAATAGCTTTGTAAAGATCTGCATCTGCTCCGGGAATTCTTACAATTTCAAGAGGAGTCAGTGTTACTTTTGAATTTTCACCGGAAGTAAATGAGCTTGCAGTTACAAGTATCTCATCTGTTTTTACTTCTGCTTTTAACATTTTAATATTCAGAATAAGCTCTTTCCCCGGCTCCGGAGTTATCTGCATATTATTTTCAGTATAATCAATTGCAGTTATGATCAATGTCTGTGCGCCGGTTTTATCAGTTTCAAAATCAAATGTTCCTTTATCATCGGTTGTTGCACCATCGATAGTTCCTTTAATAACAAGATTAGCTCCGTTTAGAGGTTTGTTTTTTTCATCAACAACTGTTCCTCTTATTTTCGTAACTTCCTGTGAAAAGGAAATATTAGATGCTGCGAAAAATATAAATAATACTGTAAAAATTTTTTTCATAAAAATTATTTTATTAATCCTTTTTTTAATGTTTCTATTTCTTTTGCCATTTGAATATCCTTATCTGTGATGCCGCCCTCGGAATGGGTGGAAAATGAGACTATTAATTCAGCGTATTTCATAGTAAGATAGTCCGGGTGGTGATCATGCTGCTGGCAAAAGCAGCAGATCGCCGATGAAAGAGCCATTGTTTGTGGAAAGCCAAAAGTTTTGAAAGTTTTTACAATTGAGTTGTTCTCATTTTTCCAGCCTTCCAGTTCTTTTAGTGCGGAAGATAATTCATCATTGCTTAATTTACGCATAGAATTGATTTTTGTTATTCGTTTTTAAAAGTAAAACATTATTAATTTTTTATTGTTTAAAGCATTAAAGAAGTGTACCTTAAATTATGAAATATATACTAATATTTTCAGTGTTATTTTTATGGCTTTCTGAAGGGTTTTCGCAGGATAAGATCGTATCAAAAAATTCTACTCCTTTTAAGATCGCCCGGCTTAAATATTCAGGAGGTGGTGATTGGTATAATGACCCCTCTTCTGAGGTAAATATGCTTAAATATCTGAAAGAGCATACTGTTGTTGATACTGATGAGCCTCTCTTTTATTCTGTTGATATAGCTTCCGATGACATATTTAATTATCCATTTATTCTTATAACCGGGCACGGCAATATATCCTTCAGTGAAACTGAAGCGATACGACTTCGTAAATACTGTGAAAGCGGGGGATTCTTATATGCTGACGATGATTATGGCATGGATGCGGCATTTCGCAGAGAGATAAAAAAAGTTTTCCCGAATGAGGAATTAAAAGAGTTATCCTTTAACCATAAAATCTATTCATCACATTTTAATTTTCCGAATGGACTTCCTAAAATTCATGAGCATGATGCAAAGCCTCCGCAGGGATTCGGCATCTTTGCAAATGGAAAATTATGCGTCTATTATACATATGAAACTAATATATCAGATGGATGGGCAGACCCCAGAGAGCATGACGATACGCCTGAAAAACGTGAGGAAGCTTTAAAAATGGGAGTAAACATTATAGTATTTGCATTGCAGAACTAAACCTTTTATTTTCAGATATTAAGATGAGACTTTAAATGATAAACAAAATCATTTATTCATATCAAAAATAATCTTATATTATTGTTATAACTCCCGGATTAAAGTTTTTCTTAAACCATAATTTTTTATAAACCACAAAAAAGAATAATATGCAAAAAGTAATTTTTACATTTAGAAATGTAAGAATTGTTATGCTTTATCTTGCTTTATTTATCTTCGGAGCAAAAGCTTATGCGCAGCAAACAAACAGTCTGCCTATGAGCTTTTCCTTAAATCTTCGCCAGGATGTGCAGCAAGTCAATCTTCCTGATGTTGATAAACAAAGATTATTAGAAGAAGATAAAATAACAATTAAAAATTTAGAAGCAGCTCCTTACAGATTCGGAGTAGTTCAGCCTCTAAATCTTGGATTGGAAAATTCAGGAACATGGGAAACTTTATCTGATGGCAGCAGGATCTGGAGATTAAGCATAACTTCTGATGGAGCTTATTGCGTATATCCGATCTTCAATAATTTCTATATGCCTAATGGTGCAACTCTTCACGTTTACTCACCTGATCATCAGGCAGTAAGAGGCGCATTCAATAATGATAATAATAATGATGCAAAGGTATTTGCAATTTCACTTATGCCTGGTAAAAGCATCGTTATTGAATATTATGAGCCAAGAAATGTAAAAGGACAAGGAAAGTTCACTATCGAAAGTATTGTTCATTCATATAGAGACATCCTTAGCCCGAATTCACCTGAAGAGCTTGCATGTAATATTAATATAAACTGTCCTGTAGGTGTTCCTTTTGCAACTCAAAAAAGAGGTGTTGCAAGAATAACATTTACATCCGGCGGTTCGGGCTTCCTCTGCTCGGGTTCATTAATAAATAACACTGCTCAGGATAGAAAAAGATATTTCTTAACTGCAAATCACTGTGAATCGGATAACAATCCTGCAACAGTATTTGATTTTAATTATGAAGCTGCATCATGCACAGGAACAACTACTGCTCAGTCAAATTCAGTTACCGGTTCGACTTTAAGAGCAAATAATCCTGATTCAGATACAAGATTACTTGAAATAACTCCTTCTATTCCTGCTGCATGGAATGTTTATTTCAACGGCTGGAACAGATCTGCAACTGCACCTACAACTGAAGCAGCAGTTCATCATCCGGGCGGAGCAATAAAAAAATTCGCTTTTTGCAGCAATCCTGCAATTAGTTCAAATGGATTTGGTACTACTATTGCAAATTCATGCTGGCAGATCTCATGGACTACCGGATATACTGAAGGCGGTTCATCAGGATGTCCTATGTTCGATCAGAACAAAAGAATTATTGGTCAGAACTATGGTGGAACAACAGCAGTTTGCGGAAATCCCGGAACTAAATATTTCGGAAAATTCTGGATGTCATGGGATAGAGCCGGTTTAGGCGGAACACCTGCAAATGAATTAAAAGACTGGCTTGATCCTACTAATATTGCCGGAATGACATTAGATGGTATTGAAGCAAACACAGGCGTTGCTCCAACACCTAATTTCACTGCTGATAGTACAACTTTAAGCATCGGTGGTGGTCAGGTTACTTTCTATGACCTATCAGTAAATGCACCTACTTCATGGTCATGGAGCTTCCCGGGCGGAACACCATCTTCATCAACAGCACAAAACCCTCCTCCTGTTTCCTACTCAGCCACAGGAAATTATACAGTTGCATTAACTGTATCAAATGGTTTCGGACCAAACACTTTAACAAGAGTAGGGTATATACATGTTAATGGATCTCCTATGTCAGCTTATGATCTTTCTTCACCTGCAAATTTATCAACTGTTGTAACAAGTTCAACCTCCAGCACTCCTTTTGTTTTCTCATGGGCAAGTGCAGGTCCATCACCAACATTAAGATATAAATTAAAGCTTAAAAAAGTTGGAACAACTACTGATATCATTTATGACAGTGATAACGGCGGAATTAATACTTCAAAAACATATAGGATCAGTTTCCTTGATTCATTAGCTCAGCAGCTTGGAACTGCTTCAGGAGATTCTGTCAGAGTAACTTGGAGAGCATGGTCATACAATGGTGCAGACTCACTTGGATCGACAAGCACATATCTGATCACTATTAGAAGATCAGGCAGCTCAGCTGTTCATGTGATCTCAACAGTTATCCCGGATCAATTTGCTCTTTATGCAAACTACCCGAATCCGTTCAACCCAAATACAATAATTAAATTTGATATAGCTTCAACATCTGAAACCAAGCTTAGAGTTTTTGATATGCTCGGTAAAGAAGTTGGTCTGCTTATAAATAAGGTTATGCAGCCGGGTCAGTATTCAGTGGACTTCGTTGCTGCCGGTCTTCCAAGCGGAGTCTATTTCTACAGACTTGAAACTCCTTCTTTTGTTGTAACTAAGAGAATGATGCTTGTAAAATAATCAGCACCATAATATCTAAATATAAAAGCCGGAGAGGTAACTTTCCGGCTTTTTTTGTTTAACTCCGAAATTATATTTTTAATTTGCTGAAAAAAGCGAATTTTGCACTTTAAAATATTTTATAATTAAGATAATTTGATTATATACTATTTCATTAATATCAGATCAAAAAAGAAGAGGTTTATTTACCCCGATGCTTAAAAAGTTTGCAGAAGATCTAAAGTTTTACAGAAATAAAACCGGAAAGAACTTAAAGGAAATTGCAGAAGAAACAAAGATCCATTCAGGTATTCTTGAAAAACTTGAAAATGCAGATTTTACTTTCCAGCCGCAGCTTTACATCCGCGCTTTCATAAAAGAATATGCTAAGTCAATTGGTATCTCTCCTGTTAAAGCCTTAAAGGATTACGATCTTGCACAGAATGGAAAATATTCTTCCGAAGTAACTCCTGAAAGAGTCATTTTAGATGAATCAGTAAATGAATTAATTGTAGATAAAAAGTTAGCAGAAGAAAAAATTTCTGCTGCATCAGAAGAAGCTCCTGTTACAGAGGAATATATAGAAGAAGTTGAGAAAAATATAGAACAGGATGAGGAAGAAAAAGCAGAGGCTGATGCCAAAGCAGAAGTTGAAGAAAAAGCTCGAATAGCTCTTCAGAATAAGATCAATGAAGAATCAAAGCTCATTCCGGATGAAGATGAGATAAGCTTTACGCTGCCTGAATTAGCTAAAGAACCTGAAATTAAAAAATCTGATCTTAAGATTGAAGATCTTAAAGATCAAAAAGTTAAATCTGATAAAGAAAAACATAAAGAGTTAAAAGAAAAGTCCGGCAAGAAAGAAAAAGATCCTAGCAGCAGATCACCTCAGCCATTAGTTACCTCACAGAAAAAAAGAACTGATGAAGATATAGAAAATAAGGTCATGAACTTTAAGCCTTCTGAAAAAACCATGATAACTTCCGTTGCTAATGATCCAAAATTTGCAACCGGCGAAAAATATACTCCTGCTATTAAATCACGCAGTATCAATTCTTCTGTTTTAAAGAACATTCTTATGGGTATTGTTGTTCTTTTAGTTGCTGCTGGTCTTATAGCACTTTTTAAAGTCCTTTTCGTTGATGGCAGCAATAATACAAATGAAATAAAGCGTCAGAATTTTGATGATGTTGTAAAGGAAAATGAAAAAAAGATCTTAGGGAAAAGAAGTGATGAAGAGATTCGCGATTCTATTGCAAAAGCTAATGAAGAAGCAAAAAAACTGGCTGCATCAACAATTCCTGCTATAGGTGATTCTATTACTCTCGACATAACTGCTACAGGCAGCGGATGGTTAAGTGTGGTAACTGATTCTATAAAATATAAATTTCCTGAAAAAGTTTATTTTGAAAAAGGCGATGCCGAAATATGGAAAGCAAAGAATTTCTTCCACCTTCTTACTCCAAATGCCGATCTGCTCGAAGTTAAGTTGAATGGCAGAAAATTAGCTTTTGACAAGAAGGATTACAAGTATTTAAAGATCAATAAATCCGGAATCATTAAATAAGCCGAAATGGCTAAAGCGACTCTCAGCGAAGCACGAAATAAAGTAAGTGAACTGGTAAAAAAGATCCGTGACGCTGATCATAAGTATTATGTTCTGGCGGAGCCGGACATTGATGATCTCACTTACGATATGATGATGAAAGAGCTTGAACAGCTTGAAAAGAATTTCCCTACTTTAAAAAAACAAGATTCCCCCACAGCCAGAGTTTCCGGCGAACCCACAAAAGCATTTAAAACAGTTTATCATAAAGTACCAATGCTTTCTCTATCTAATTCTTACAGCTTTGATGAGCTGCTCGAATTCGATAAGCGAATTAAAAATATTCTCGAAGAAGAAAAGTATCAATACGTATGTGAGTTAAAGTTTGACGGCCTTGCTATGTCTATAACCTATCAAAATGGCGAACTTGTTACTGCTGCAACCAGAGGTGACGGAGAGAAGGGCGATGATGTAACGAATAATATAAAGACGATCCGTTCAATACCACTATCAGTTAAAGATAAAAACTTTCAGAATTTCGAAGTAAGAGGTGAGATTTTTATTAACAAAAAAGATTTCATAAAGATCAATGAAGAGCAGGAACTTAAAGACGGAAAGATTTTTGCAAACGCGCGTAACACCGCAGCCGGAACAATTAAGATTAAGGATTCTGAGAAAGTTGCTTCACGTCCTCTGAATTTTTTTGCTTATTATCTAAGAAATGAATCGGGAAGTGAAACCTCTTCTCATACTGATCATAAAACTTCTCACAAAGCATCAATTGATGAATTAAAAAAGCTGGGCTTTCCTGTAAGTGAAAAGACAAAGCTTGTTAATGATATGAACGGAGTAAAAAAATTCATCGATGAAATAGAAAAAGTTCGTGACTCTCTTCCATATGATATAGATGGAGTTGTTGTAAAAATTAACTCCTACAAACAGCAGGATAAGCTTGGCTTTGTTTCGAAGTCTCCCCGCTGGGCAATTGCTTACAAGTATAAATCGAAAGAGCAGACCACAAAAATAAACCGTATCACTTTACAGGTCGGTAGGGTTGGTACGATTACTCCTGTCGCTGAGCTTGAGCCTGTTTTCCTTGCAGGCTCAACAATTTCCAGGGCTACTCTTCACAATTTCGATGAGCTAAAAAGAAAAGATATCAGGGAAAATGATACAGTTGTTATTGAAAAAGGCGGTGATGTAATTCCAAAAGTTACGAAGGTGATTTTAGAAAAAAGACCTGCAGGCTCTAAGCCATTTAAGATACCTGCAAAATGTCCCGTATGTCATTCAGAGCTTTCCAAGCCTGAAGAGGAAGTTAACTATTACTGCGTTAACAATCTTTGTCCTGCTCAGATAAAAGGAAGACTGGAGCATTTTGTTCAAAGAGATGCTATGGATATCGAAGGGCTGGGAGAAAGCCTGATAGACCTTTTCATTGAGAAAGAATACATTCATAATTATACTGATATATTCGATCTTAAATACAAGCGGAATGAATTGATATCACTCGACCGGTTCGGAGAAAAAAGTGTAGATAATCTTTTGTTCGCTATCGAAAATTCTAAAAACCGTCCGTTCGATAAAGTTCTATTCGCACTGGGTATCAGGCATATAGGTGAACGAACTGCAAAAATTCTCGCCAAGCATTTTGGTTCGGTAGATAATTTATTGAGTGCATCTCAGGAAGAAATAAATTCCGTTCATGAGATCGGACCGAAAATAGCAGAGAGCGCTCATGAATTCTTTAATGAAAAGCATAATATTAAAATAATTGAGAAGCTTAAAAAAGCCGGTCTGAAATTTGAAATTGCTGAGGATGAAAAAGTAAAATTGAATGAGAATTTTGCAGGTAAAACTTTTGTACTCACTGGATCTTTAGAAAAATACAAAAGAGAAGACGCATCTGAAATAATTGAAAAGGCAGGGGGAAAAGTTTCAGGCTCTGTCAGCAAAAAGACTGACTATCTCCTGGCAGGAGCAGAAGCCGGAAGCAAGCTCGAAAAAGCAAAAACTTTAGGAGTTAAAATATTAACTGAGGAAGACTTTGAAAAGTTGATATAATTTGCGTTTACTTTTTACCAGCCAGTCTGTCATTGCAATACATCAGATCTTAATTATGAACTCAGTATACACATTCTCTTCACTTCTTATCTCGATAGTACCTTTATGAGATTCAACTATTTTCTTCACGATATTCAAGCCCAGTCCATAACCGGAAATATTTTTCCTTCGTGATTTATCTATCCTGTAAAAAGGCTCAAATATATTATGCATCTCTGAATCCGGTATCCCGATACCATGGTCTTTTACGCTCATCAGCACCTGATACTCTGCTGCATGCATGAGCTTTATCTCAATATTATCCTTCGAATATTTTAATGCGTTCTCTATAAGATTTGTAAATATCGTTTCCATATATTTCTTATCGGCAGTAATATTTTTCGATGGGAAGGCTGAATGGAGCTTCAGACGGTTGTTATGATATTTGTTGATTATATCATTAACAAACTGAACAATATCGAATGATACAAGCCTCATATCAAAAGGAGTGCTGCCTTTTCGATAAGTATCAAGCAGCTTTCCTGTCATTATCTCCATTTCTTTCACATCGTCGCTGATATCTTTTTTTACTCTGTCTTCAGTGATAAATTCTGATGCTATCTTTATCCTCGTAAGCGGACTTCTCATTTCATGAGATACATCAACTAACAGGCTTTCTTTTGACTTAATAGAATTTTTAATATTCTCCGTCATTTTGTTTATCTCTTCTGCAAGCCTGCGGAATTCATCAGTTGATCTTACATCAATTTTTGTATCAAAATCTCCGTCACTGATACTTTCAATTCCCTTTGTTAATGTTTTTACCGGGTAAAATATCCATCTCAATGCCAGGTAAAGAACTATTGCAATAAGAAAAACAAAAACAATAAGAGAAAGAATAAGTCTCTCAGTGTTGAATGCATCTTTAGGCGGTAGCGGAGATGTCAGAATATATCCTTCCGGAGTTTGATTAACTATATATGGTCTTCCATTATCCCTGATAATATAATTCAATGAATCAATTTTTTCCTTAGGTAATAATTTAAGCCTCTCAAACTTTGCCATTGAAGTATCGGTACTCCACTGAAATTTTTTCAGTTCGTATCGTATATTCAGCCGTAAATCTCTTGCAAGCTGCCGTGCTTTTACAGAATCCGGCGGATTACTTATATCATCAAGGATATAAGAATTCATTTTTACAGGATAACGGTTTATTGAAGATGGGAATTCACGATTGTCACTGTCTAAGCTGTATTTGGAAAAGAAGAAAAGGCTGGCGTCAACTATTACAACGAAACCAATAAGCACAAGTGATAGCTTTATAAAAATTGAAAATCTAATCTTGCTCATAGTCTGCAAAGAAAATATAGCCTATCGACTGTACGGTCTTTATATAATTATTATTTTTATCCTTAAGCTTGTTCCTTATTCTTGATACCATAACGTCAATGCTTCTGTCATAGTAATGCCATGTTGTACCTTTTGTTTTCTGCATCAGGTAATCCCGCGAAAGCACCTTTCCGTTATTCTGCGCAAATAGTAAAAGTATATCAAACTCTGTCGAGGTAAGTATGATCTGATGATTGTGATGTTTAACTGTTCGGTTAGATGTGTTTATAACAATATCCTTGAACTTTAGTTCATCCGATTTTTTGTTTGTGTTATCTATTCTTCTGAATACAGATTGCATTCTCGCAACAAGCTCTCTCGGCTCAAAAGGCTTTGCAAGATAGTCGTCAGCGCCCAACTCAAGCCCTACAATTTTATCTGTAGTTTCTCCTCGTGCTGTAAGCATTACGACAGGAACTTGCATGGTTTTTCGTATTTCCTTTAACGTTTCAAAGCCATCCATTTCAGGAAGCATAAGGTCAAGAATTATAAGATCATAAGTATTCGTCTTAAGATTCTTTAGTGCTTCAATTGGGTGAACGATCGCAGTTACTTTGTAACTATAAGTCTTGAGATAGTCAGTAAGCAAAACTCCAAGCTTATGATCATCATCAATGATGAGAATGTTTTTCATTTTCAGTTTAAGGGATCAAAAAAATAACAGGCGGAGATAGCTCTCCGCCATATAAGAATTTTATTTATTGCGGTTTATTTTTTCTCTTTACCATTATCTTTGTCTTTGTCATCACCATGATGGAATATACCCATCTTGTCGTGCATCATAGTTTTCATCTTCGCCATTTTATCAGCAGCTTTTGTTCTTTGAGCAGGAGTAAGGATGTTGTAGAATTCCATGATCTTATCCTTAGTGAATTCCTTCATTTCCTGCATCTTTGTACTTTTCTTCTGTTCTAGTTCATTCAGCTTATTTCTGTCAAGAGTACTGTTTCTGAAAGCGTTTATCAGCTCTTCTGCATCATTGTCTTTTTCGCTTTTTCTTTCTGCATCCATTTTCTCCTTTACAGTTGCCTTCAGTCTGTCAACCTGAGCTTTCTGGTCTTGTGAAAGTCCAAGATCTTCTGTCAGCTTATCAAGCATGAATCCTAATGGACCCTCTTCATGGAATTTATGCATTTTTGCAAATGCAAATGTTCCTACTCCTGCTGTAAGTAATATTACAACTGAAGCTAAAACTATCCATTTCTTATATGATGAAAAGAAATTTCCTTTCTTGATCATTTCATTACTGGTAATAATTTCATTTCCCGTATGATTTTCAAAATTAGTTTCATCCGGCTTTTCTGTGTTATCGTTGTTCATTTTGTCTTTTGTTTTAAATGTTTTTATTGATCAGCCGCAATCTGGCTATATACAAATATACGCAGGATTCGTTGCAGCGTTATGTTTTAAATGTAAATCTTTGTAAGACATTTTGTTAAAAAAGCTTTTTATAGCATTGGTTAACCTTTTTGTGCTTTTACTTTTTCTACAAGTTCTTTCCCTAAACCCATCAACCTGGTTTCTATAGTATGGTCTGTGATTTTTCCATCTGCATCAAATACATTCTGTGCAAATGAAATATATACCGGAGTGCTTATGACTATTCCTCCTAATGCCCTGAATGTCGGCAGTAATGCAAGCTGTGATCTGATAGTACCTGCCAATCCTGTTGAGCATCCTGCAAGTGCGATATATTTATTTTTGAATGGAGCTGCCGGTCCTCTCGAAGCCCAGTCAATCGCATTTTTTAATCCGCCCGGCATTGAATGATTATATTCAGGTGTACATATAATTATTCCGTCAGCATCTTTTAATTTTTGTCTGAAAGTATTTGCGCTCTCAGGAAATCCTGCATCTTCAATATCTCCGTCATAAACCGGTATGGCAAGTTCTTTAAGATCAAGAATTTCTACTTCAGCATCTGCTTCCTGAGCACCTTTGCTCATATAACTCAAAGCCATTTTGTTATATGATTTATTTCTTAAGCTGCCGGATATGGAAACTATTTTCAAATTTTATTTTTGTTTATAAATTATTATCAAAGAACAATAAAACTTTCTTTTAAAAATGTACTCCAAGACCAAGTTGCACTCCGCCTACATTATCTATTGGAGTATCAAACAAGCTGTTCACTTCCTTTCCAATCACTTTCAGATAATAATATCTCAGATCAAATGTGAATGTAGTTGTTGATTTATCCTGCGCAAAAATAATGCCGACTCCGGCAAAAGGTCCTATCGCATATGATGATGTTGTATGAGGTATAGCTTCAAAAAATCCTTCTTCATATGGATTGCTTAAAATAAGAGTTGGAGCAACTCCTAAAGTAACAGTTGGAAATATTGATCCGTCAATATCATCTTTGAATAATGATTTTTTGAGTCCGATACTCAATGGTATAGTCATCAGCCTGTGCTCTTTATTCACAGTGATGGAATTTCCAAAATTATCGTACCGGGTGATCTCTTTTCCATCAGAGACACTTGTCAGTGCAAGGTTGATAAAATAATCTGTTCTTTGTGTATGTGTCAGATAATAAGAAACTGAGGGTCCAAATCCTCTTTCTGTATAAAGAAAATTTAGTTCAAACCGACTCGGCTTTGATATAGTATTTACAGGTGTTTTTTTCTTAGGGGCAGTTTTTACCGAATCACCTGCATAGCATGTATTGATACAGAGGGCGATTGCAAAGGCAAAAAAAATGAGTTTTTTCATTTCGCTTAAGTTTGTTTATTGTTTAATGTAGCATATTTAATTAATTTTTAGACTGAATAAACTAATGCCTTCGCTGAAAGTCGCTATAAAAATTTACCGGTTTTTGTTCAGACTTTATTGAAATTTACAACCTGTTTTCAAAATTTTCACCTTATTTATTACTATTTGACTGAAAAAAGAGCATCTCTTATCCGTAAAGTCGTAAGTTACCGCCAGAAAGGCTTAACCCTTGTACTCGAAAATATTCATGATCCTCATAACGCAGGGGCAATTTTCAGAAGCGCAGAATCTGCAGGCATCGATAAAATATATTTAGTTTATAACACTAATAAATTCCCGAAGATCGGAAGGATCTCATCAGGCAGCGCAAAAAAATGGGTCGAGATCTTCAGATATAAAAACATTCGGGACTGCTATGAAGTTCTTAAAAAAGAAGGCTACACAATTTATACAACATATATTGATAACCCTGAAACAGGCAAGGTCAACGTTTATCCTCGCCCCGGAAATGATCAGGGAATTTCAAAAGAGAATCTGAAAGAGATCGCAAAGTCTATCAAAACAAAAAGTCTTTATGATCTTGACCTGACAAAGCCATCTGCAATTGTAATTGGGAACGAGCACACAGGTGTTTCAGAAGATGCAGTAAAATATTCAGATGCAAATTTCATGATCCCGATGTACGGAATGGTAGAATCACTTAACGTTTCAGTTTCTGCCGCAGTCTGCATATTCGAAGCCCTTCGACAGCGTGAGCTGAAAGGCATGTACAAAGACCCCGGCTTCACTAAAAAAGAAACTGAGGAAAAACTGAAGTTCTATATGGAGAAATAATATATAAAATAATATTTCCCCGAATGCTTTTATCGGGGACCCAGTGCCATAATAAAAATATTGAAATTTCTGACGCTGTTGGTGCTATTTTTATCCGCTGTTGGTGTTTTCACCAACAGCCATTTAAGAATTTCAGGAATGCAAATAAAACATTTCCAAAATGCTAAAAAAACATTTCCCCGAATGCTTTTATCGGGGACCCAGTGCCTTAATAATAAAGTTTAATCTTCTCCGCTGTTGGTGTTTTCACCAACAGCCAACAACATTTACAATGAACAAATTTTTTCCCCGAATGCTTTTATCGGGGACCCAGTGCCATAATAAAAATATTGAAATTTTATCCGCTGTTTGTGATATTTTTATCCGCTGTTGGTGTTTTCACCAACAGCCATTTAAGATTTCCAGAAATGCAGAAACAACATTTCCAAATGCAACAAATTTATTTCCCCGAATGCTTTTATCGGGGACCCAGTGCCATAATAATAACATCGAAAAATGTTCTTTTGCTTTTAATTGCCCCGACCTTTAGGTCGGGGTATCTGATTCAAAATGATCGGCTTTAGCCGAACCTTCATACAGGGGGATTCGGCTAAAGCCGGAATAATAGAATTCTAAAACCCGACCTGAAGGTCGGGGCAAATAAAAACTCATGTAGTGTAATGAGTTTAATCTACTCCGCTGTTGGTGTTTTCACCAACAGCCAAATTAACTTTAATAATAAATTCATAATTTTCTTCCCTATGTTACCATCATATTTTTCTACCGAGCTCAAACTAAAAAACCTCAGCAATTTTTTACTCATTGCCGGACCTTGTGTAGTCGAAAGCCGTTCAAATTGTTTTCGTATTTGCGAAACCGTACTTGAGATAACAACCAGACTAAAGATCCCATACGTTTTTAAAGCATCTTTCTCGAAAGGAAACCGTACTTCAGGCAGCTCATTCCGTTCCATAGGAGTTGATAAAGCTCTGACAATACTCGAAGAAGTCAAAAAAGAATTCGGAGTTCCGGTTCTAACTGACGTACATTCAGAGCTTGATGCCGAACTTGCAGCAGAATTTGTAGACATCCTTCAGATACCTGCATTTCTCAGCAGGCAGACTGAGCTTCTCGAAGCAGCATCAGAAACAGGTAAGATCGTCAACATAAAAAAAGGACAGTTCCTATCTCCTGAAGATATGAAATTTCAGGCAGCAAAAGTAAAAGCAGCAGGGAACAACAGGATCCTTCTTACAGAGCGAGGCACAACATTCGGATATAATAATCTTGTCGTAGATATGCGCGGAATCCCGGTTATGAAAAGAACAGGATATCCCGTTATCTTCGATGCAACTCACTCAGTACAGATGCCATCAGCAGATAAAGGTATCAGCGGAGGTAATCCGGAATTCATAGAACCGCTTTCACTTGCCGCCGCCGCCGCCGGTGCTGACGGATTTTTCATTGAGACACACCCTAATCCTGCTCGTGCACTCAGCGATTCCAAAAGCATGCTGCCCTTAAAAAACCTTGAGTCCCTGCTAAAAAAAATCTTAGCAGTGAAGAAGGCGTTGAAATAAGAAGATGTGGAGAAGCAATGTTCGCGTCTCCTGTTAAAGTTGAGACGCATCCTCTGCCGCTTTTCCGCCGTTGGTGTCTTTTCCGCCGTTGGTGTCTTTTCCGCCGTTGGTGTTTAGTTCCGATTTATCGGAACGTCACCAACGGCCATCATGATCGTTCTTAATCTCCCGTTTAAAAATTCCCCCTCCTTATCTTCATAAGGCGTCGTGGAACGACGGAAGCTTTCGTTTTAAATGGGGCTGATGGTTCGCTGGGTAACAAATTCTATAAGAAAAATTCTTAATTAATTTTTATTAAAGTAATCTATTTAAAACAAAACTAACTCAAAAAAACAATAACAATGATCGAAACAAAGCGGCTTAAACTAATTCCGCTTACATATGATCAGCTTTTAAAATATATAAAAGCTGACAACTCACTTGAACAGGAATTAAAATTAAATGAATTTCCACGAACAATTTCACCGGAACTTAAAGAGGCATTGGAACAGTCTATCCTTCCCGCAGTTGCAGATACAAAAAATAATTTTTTGTATTCCACTCTCTGGGCTGCCATTTCCATAGAAGAAAATAAAATGATAGGAGATCTTTGCTTCAAAGGAGAGTCGAATGAGATCGGCGATATTGAGATCGGCTATGGAACATACGATGCATTTACAAACAACGGATATATGACTGAAGCAGTCGGAGGAATGTTAAAATGGGCTGCAGCTCAGCCGGAAGTAAAGCAGGTTATTGCAGTTACTGAAAAAAACAATATTCCTTCATACCGGATCCTTGAAAAAAATAATTTTATAAAAATGTTTGAATCTGAAACTATGTTTATCTGGGGATTTAAGATCGTCTGAATTACTCACCCAACTAACAACAACTTTTTCCCTATGAAGATCATTCAGATCCAATACGATCAGCTTAAAAAATATTCTCAGATCCCGATCACTTTTACTGTTAATACCAAATATGATATCATCCATTCTCAGAACAGCTCTGAAAATGATCTAGGTATTCAACTTATAGAAAAACCTGTAACAGTTCCTTACAAAAAAAACTATGATGATTACGAAAGCCCCCTCGATTGGAAAGCAGCATGGAATTTGAAATGGAACTCAGATAAATGGGGCTTCTTCCTCGCAGAAAATAATTCAGGCGAAGCAATTGGCGGCGCTTCAGTTGCATTCAAAATTCCCGGTATGCAGATGTGCGATGGCAGGGAAGATCTTGCAGTTCTCTGGGATATACGTATTCAACCGGACCATCGCGGAAAGGGCATCGGAAAATTATTATTTTCAGAAGAAGAAAAATTTGCCCGTGAAAATAACTGCACCACTCTCAAAATTGAAACTCAGAATACAAACGTTTCAGCCTGTAAATTTTATAAAAGCATGGGTTGCATCCTTGGAAAAGTTACACCGCATGCTTACAGCGAATTTCCTGATGAGTCGCAATTATTATTTTATAAAGATCTTTATTAAGGTTTATTTTTCACTCCCGTTATTACCAATATTTTTTTTAAAATAGTACTTATCTTCTTCACATACCCGATAGAATGTTAATTTCATTTAAAAAATATCTTCTTAACATTGGATTATTCGTAGTCCTTTTCACTGCTTATATTCCGGCAAATGGACAAGAGAAAGTTAATAATAATTTTGATCTCAAAAGTATTCAGGATTCAATTAATAAATACTCCAATAAAGATGAAGAACTCACAAGATCCTATCAGCAAAAAATTATCTCTCACATAACTTCTGAATTGCCGTCTGCTGTAAACGATAGCATAAGCATTTCTTACTTTAATACTTTGTGCGATCTTTATGAAGCTATAAATACAGACTCCATGCTTCATTATGCTAAAAAAGAGATCAGTTTGTTCTTTAAAAATGAGGATCTCTACAGTAATGAAAGAATTACTGAAGAATTACAAAAATATGGATTCAGATTATCAAAAGGTGGTGACTTTGCGTCTGCTAAAGAAATATTTTTCCGTTCACTGATTAAAGCAGAAGAAATAAAGAATACAGATCTTATAGTCCTCTCATATATTGGATTAGGATCGGTTAATCGCAACGAATATGATATTAAGCCGGCTCTAAAATATCTCTCTAAAGCGGAAGAATTGCTGAAAGACAAAAATGATAACGAGCATCTTATCGAAATTTATTTAACCAAGGGAAAATGCTATGAGCAACTGGATATTCTTGATTCCGCTCTGATCTATTGCAATCT
Source organism: Ignavibacteria bacterium (assembly GCA_038230595.1). Lineage (GTDB taxonomy): Bacteria > Bacteroidota > Ignavibacteria > Tepidaquicellales > Tepidaquicellaceae > JBBRMY01. The sequence goes on along the minus strand of JBBRMY010000038.1, from coordinate 1,135 downwards.
CGCTTATAATTTATTCTATTCGAAATTTAAAAATGATAACGAGCACCTTGGCGTGATACAGGGGGAGTTTGCAGTTATTCACTCCAAAATGAAGAATTGGAAGCTCGCCGATGAAAACTTCCGGCAGGCAATTAAGTTTAACATTGAAAATAATATGCAGAGATATCTTTCCCGCACCTACTTTGAGTTTGCCGAGCATTTCGATCGCCTCTCAATACGTGACTCTGCAATTTATTATTCTACTAAAGCATTAGGGATCTCAAAAAGATATAATTTTATCACCCAGACTCTGGATGCAAGTACACTCTTAACTTCTTTATATACTCAGTCAAACAAGATAGACAGTGCTTTTAAATATCAGAAAATTATGCTGGAAACTAATGAGAATCTTTTCAGCCGTGAAAAGATCAACCTGTCGCAATTGCATGAGTTCAATGAGCAGCTTCGCCAGATCGAGATTGAAGACAGCAAAAAGATTCAGGAAAAAGAAAGAAGGCATAACATTGAATATACATTTATTGCCCTGATAATTATTTTCTTAATTGCTTTCATTCTGTTAGTAAGCGGTACATATCTCCTTACTTCAAAAGTAATAAGCTTTCTCAGCTTGCTTGCATTGTTGATATTTTTTGAATTTCTGAATTTGATCCTTCATAATGCACTGCAGTCATTAACAGGTCATTCACCTGCATTAATGCTTATCGCTCTGGTTATTATCGGAGCATTGCTTATTCCGATTCATAAAAAATTAGAAAGCTGGGCAGAGCATTTAGTACTCAAAAATAAAGAAGCCCGTTTAGCTCACGCAAAAAAAACAATTAAAGAGATCGAAGGGACAAATCTTAAAAAGAATAATAAGAAAACAAACCCAGCTCCATAGGAGCGCCCTGTTTGTAGCCATAATATTATCCATATCCCAGCTCCGTAGGAGCGCCTTGTTTGTAGCCATAATATTATCCATATCCCAGCTCCGTAGGAGCATCCTGTTTGTAGCCATAATATTATCCATATCCCAGCTCCATAGGAGCGCCCTGTTTGTAACCATAATATTATCCATATCCCAGCTCCGTAGGAGCGCCCTATTTGTAGCAATAATATTATCCATATCCCAGCTCCGTAGGAGCGCCCTGTTTGT
>JBBRMY010000037.1:0-19125 GCA_038230595.1 Ignavibacteria bacterium | reverse complement strand
TTTATTCCAATATTAAAAAATGGCACAATAGAAAATAGTTGTCCAGATTTTTTAAAAAATTTAAAAGTTTTAGATTGGAATAAAAGTAATAATTTCGATAATAATTTCAAGCAAACTGTAAAAAGTATAAATAATTAAAGATATTATATGGAAAATCAAATAGCTAAATTAAAACCTCTAATTCCCAATCCAAACAATACTGTTCTGATTTGGGATATCTTAATCCCAAAAACTCAAGAAACCATAGCTTGTCTGACAAACGAAAGATTTTTAAAAATAAAAGAATATCCTGAAAAGAAAAATTTCATGGATATAATTTCTGATTATGAAAAATATATAGATGAGTTATTAAAAATGCTGGTTTTATTAAATAAGTTTGATAAAGGTTCATATTTTGAAGATGTAACTGATATAATTCTGAATAAATTAATTAATTCTCCAAAAAATAATGAAGATGGCTATGGTTATATTTGGCGTCATTTCAGTTATTACCCTCTCATGATTATTTTTTATACTTTGGGAATTTTATTTATGAAACAAAAGAAATATTCATTATTATATAAATTAATGAATAAAACAATTTCTGATAGATTGATTCTTTCTTATAACATCGTAAATGACAAATTTTTTGAAAGATTAACAGTATTTAACTTATTTAGCGGACATCAATTGCAATTATATAATCTATTTATCGATAACAATCAAGAAGGGGATACTTCAAGAAGATTATTTGCAAATACACATGTTTACAATTTTATACATCCCTTTTTACTAGATTATTTTGATAGCCTTGAGGATTTTGATGCACATTTTGATTTATTCGAATATTTCTTAGGAATCGTGACGATGAATGAAAGGTTGAAGACACCAAATGATATAAAATTTGGACCTTATGGCAGAAGATATTGGAAATATTCAGAGTCTGGAAGAACTAATTTAGAATTGAATAATTTAGTCAAACATTTTGTGAACGATAGTTTTAATAAAATAAATGATGTGTTGAAAGTTGGCTTTTTTGAAGAAAAAGCTAAAAATTTACAAGAAGCATATAATGAATACGTATCTCTTTTGAGAAGAATTTATAGATAATAGTTACAAAATGTTAAATAATTATGACGATTGAAAATTAATTTTTATGAATGGTAAATAATATTATCGTTATCCAAATCGGAAAGATCGGCGATATGGTACTTACTATTCCCCTGTTCTATTATTTGAAACAGATATGTCCTCAGGCAAGACTTACAGTGCTTGCAAGTGCTATAAATGATGAGATACCAAAGAACCTGAGTTATGTAAATGAAACTATAACCTTTTCAAAAAATATTGTAAAAGGATATTTGCTTCTAAAATCATTAAGGAAAAGAAGTTATGATATTTTAATAGATCTCAATTACAATTATTCTGTGACTTCCCAGCATATTTTACGTACGATAAAGCCTAAACATTCCTTTGGCGTTAATTTTAGTAAGAAGCTGTATGACATTGATCTGAATTCTATTTCAAAGTCTCCCCATCTTGCAGATGTAGCCCTTGCTCCTGTGGGTTTTTTAAAGCCGGATATATACTTTGAGGCTGATGCGGCTCTTAAAAATGAGTTCAAATTTAAGGCATCAGATATTCCTGAATTTAGAATGAATAATAAGAAAAAGATTCTTTTCAACATTTCGGCTGGCTCACAAAGCAGATACTGGGGAAAGGAAAACTGGATTGTATTGATCAATGATGTTATGGCTAAATATGGGAACGAGAAATTTTCGTATTATATTACCGGAATTGAAGAGAATAAAGATGATATAGATTATATTATAAACAGCACTAATGTTGAGTCATTAACTAATATTAAAATATACAGTTTAACTCATTTGTTTCAGGTAATTTCAAGTATTAACTTCCTTATAAGCCCCGACACTTCTTTGATACATATTGCTTCTGCATATAATATCCCTGTTTTAGGACTTTACCCCAATGTAAACTGGAATCTTGAAAAGTTTAAACCCCTTTCTGAATTTTCTGCTGTAGTTGTTTCAAACAGTCATGAGAATATATTTGATATAAATGAAAAAACAGTATTTGAAAAATACTGTCGATTAATGGATAAGATTTGAGTTTAATAAGGTTACAATGCTTGAGCATCGTAACAAGTTTAAATTATAGAAATAAAAAAAGGTTACAAAGCCGAAGCAATATAACCCATTTTTGTGGAAATGCCGGGAGTCGAACCCGGGTCCGGAATGCAGACCATTAAGACATCTACATATTTAGTCAATTTTCAATCTCGGAATACCAATAAAAATTAACAAAATTGTTATTCCTATCACCCAAAGTTTTGCCCGTCAATCAGGTGCAAACTGCCGGACTATCCTCTCTGTTTTTCACTTTCCCTAACTCAAGAGGCGAAGTATGGGTAAGTGTAGCGGCTTATTTTAAGCTGCTAAAGCGTAATTGTAATCGTTGCCGATTAGTTTTTTTTCTGCAGGTTTAAAGTGCGTTGCAGGGCCACTATATGCAATCTCAAACATCTATTCAATCCGTCGAAACCGTGACATTCCCTGATGTTTATATAATATATATACATTAAACCGGAGTAAAAAGTTCTATTGGTATGCCATTGTATTGATTAATTTCACGCAAAGCTCTTTAAGGTGCAAAGAAATTCTGAGTTTTCCTACTGCTAACACTACTTGGGAATTTGCATACTCCAGCAATGAAGTCCACCTCCATTATGATTAGTTTCAGTTGTATTTATCTGGTAGATTTTCCTGTCAGGGAAAAATTGATGTAATATTTGTTTAGCTTTTTTATCTTTTTCTTTTGAAGTTTCACTCATACCTTCTGACCAATATTTTGATTCAAATACAGTCTTGTTCGTAATCAAAAAATTCAAATAGCTGCTTGAAGGGACAAAGTGAACTGTATCGCCAATGGAAAAATTCTTTTGCTCAGATAGAATTCTAAAGGATAAAAATTTTATCTCTTCATTAATATTAACTGTATCTAATGCAAAAGTCATATAGTTAATATCAGGCACAGGCATTTTAACTATTGTGAAAGGTTTTCCATCCTGGTCAGAAGCATTTTTCAGAATTTCATAGTTTACTTTCATTCGCTCCAGATTGATTTTTTTCACAGGGTCAAGAGCAGCTTCGGCTGAATCAGGAAAAGAGATCAAAATAGTGCTATCATTTACAAAGCGACAAAACTCATCAAGATGCCCTTTTACACCAATTCCGAAATAGTTTTCTGTAATCAGTGTACCCCAGCCGAAAGGGTCTTCTGCGGCACCTTCTTTTAACCAGATAATCTTTTTTGCATTTAAAATACTTTTCAATTCTGTTTCCTGTTGCTCCTTATTCATGTTTGGATTGCGTTGCATATTTACTGACTCTACCTGAAAGATAGTACCTTTTCCATTTGTTTCTATTGCACCTCCTTCGTTGACCATGGAAGAAGAAATTACTTCATAGGGGAATTCTTTTAGATGTAAATCTGTGTATGCTTCTCTCTTTTTTTTATCTCCCTCTATATAATCTTTAAACTCTTTCTCAAAATACCATCCATAGGAGTTCCATGCAAAATTTATTAACTGAAGATTTCCATTTTCATTTTTCATGAATATTAATCCATCCCGTTGTGCATAACTAAAATCTCTTGAGGAGGTCATAAAAATAATATTATCAACGTTAGCTCCCGCCTCTGAAAGTTTCTTTGTGAAAGTTGCTTTCATTGAATCAACTACTATGCTGTAAACTTTCGTTTCCTTACTTAACTGTGTTATCATTTCAAAAGCTGCGTCATCATCAAGCCCGCCTACGATAACCCCTGATTGTTTTTCCCATTCAGCAGGAAGATAAAATGAGGTTTTACTTTCATGCTTAAATGAAAGGAAAGTTGTCATAATAATAAGACCAACTAATGTGTTGAGTATTTTCATAATTGTTTGTTTTGAATTCATTGTTTGTGTTATCATTGTCGGTCAATTCGAGAGAAAATGATGACATAACCTCAATCAATTCTATATTACTTCTGTAATTTCGGATCTAAAGCGTCTCTTAGTCCATCACCAATGAGGTTTACTGCGAAGATCGTTAGCATTATTGCTACGGAAGGAAATACTGCAAGACCCCAGTTTGACCCTGCAAGGATATATTTATAACCATCGAATATCATTTGTCCCCAGCTTGCTGTAGGCGGCTGTACTCCAAGTCCTAAAAAGCTTAAGCTTGCTTCAAATAATATTGCTGTTGCAAGCCCCACCGTTCCGGTCACAATAACAGGTCCAAGCACATTAGGAAGCATGTGTCTTAATATAATTCTTGTAGATCTGAATCCTATTGCCTTAGTTGCTTCAACATATTCCATTTCTCTGAGTGAGAAAAACTGTCCTCTTACTATCCTTGCAATATCAACCCATCCTGTAACTCCGATAGCAACAAATGCCTGCCAGAAGCCTTTTCCCAGTACTACAGAGATCGCAATAATAAATAGAATTGTAGGGAAAGCCCAGACAACATTTATTAACCACATTATAACTCCATCAGTCTTGCCTCTGAAGTATCCTGCGAATGCTCCGAATAATACTCCCAGTACTATCGCAATGCTCTCAGATATTATTCCTACAGAAAGACTTACTCTACTTCCAAATATTAATCTGCTAAGAACATCTCTTCCAAATCTATCCGTTCCAAGAAGAAATGAAATTTCCCTCTCATATTTGTCATTATCTTTCTGAAGATCAGCTTCCGGGATCTGCTTTTGTGAATCGGTAAAATCAGTGTATGTTAGTATCCCATTCTCAGTTTTTGAAACACTTTTTATTGCCAGATAAAGATTTTCATTTTCAGATGTAACCTGTTTTTTCTTAAGAACCAGACCGTGAAAATTCATTGGCTTTACAGCAAATTCCAGTATCTGCTGATTAGGATTATAAGGCGCAATAAGATCTGCAGTAATCGCTACAAAAAATAAAATGGCTATCATATACAAGCCGCACATAGCAAGCCTGTTACGCTTTAGTCTTTTCCAGGAATAATACCAAAGACTTTTACTTTCGATCGCATTGTCCGAATCAACGTAAGGTGCAAGAGGCGCTATAGGAGCTATTTCAGCCGGTGTCTTCAGGATAATTTTATTTTAGGATCTAATAATGCGTACAATATATCTACAAAGAAATTAATAATTACAAATACGACTGCGCTGAAAAGAACTGTTCCCTGTATCATAGGGAAATCCAGCTTAAGGATAGAATCAAAAGCAAGAAGCCCGATTCCGGGCCAGTTGAAAATATATTCAATAAAATAAGCTCCTCCTAATGTGGCAGCAAGTGAAGTACTTATTGTAGTAACAATAGGATTTAATGCATTCCTTAATGTATGCTTCAAAATGATCTTATTATATGGAAGTCCTTTTGCTTTTGCTGTTCTGACATAATCCTGTCCTAATGCATCAAGCATTGAAGAACGGGTTATTCTCGCAATAATAGCTAAGGGACGCAAAGCAAGTGTAACCATTGGCAATATCAGATAACTGAACCCTTCAGTTATATATCCGGAGATTGGGAACCATTTAAGCAAAAATCCAAAGACTAAAGCCATTATCAGACCGAATGCAAATTGAGGAAATGATATTCCAATCAAAGCAAATATCATTGCTGCATTATCGAGAGCTGAATAGGATTTTACTGCTGAAATGATACCGATCATAATTCCAATGATCGATGAAAGAATTAAAGCGCTGACTGCCAGCAAGGCAGTAGCAGGAAATTTCTCAAGAATGGTTTTAACTACATCACGGTTTGATGCATATGATCTTCCAAGGTCGCCCCTGACAGCTTTTGAAATGAATAAGCCATACTGAACATAGATAGGCTTGTTAAGCCCGAGTTCTTCCCTTACAACTTCAACGGAAGATACATCAGCTCTTTGCCCGAGCATGATCCTGGCAGGATCACCCGGTACAACATATAATAAGCAAAACGTAACTGTAACGACTCCGAACAGTATCAGAATAGTGTAGAGAAGATTTTTTATTATATAATTGAACATCTGAGCAATTTATATATAAAAAAAGTCCCGGTCTTCTTATGAAAGAAAGCCGGGACCTTTAGAATAGAGGTGACTTAGAACTTATTCACCGATAACTCTTTTTGCCTTTAGGAATACGCTTGTATACTTGTCAAAAGAAGTTACTATTACACCCTGGCTTGAACCCGAATGTGCAAAGAAACCGTCTCCTAAATACATACCTACGTGTGTTGTTCTACCCTTGTGCATTGTGTCGAAAAATAGCAAATCTCCGAACTTAAGATCTGAGACAGCTACATCTGTACCTACGTTTGATTGTTCCAGCGAAGTTCTTGGTAATGTCACGCCATAAGCCTGATACATTATCGTTTGAATGAATGCTGAACAATCGATTCCCCTTTTTGTTGTACCACCCCAAAGATAAGGAGTATTGATGTATTCAATTATCTTATACATCATCTCATCTTTGCTGATGTTAGTAGTGCTTAAGCTTGTCTCTGTGAATCCGGCCAATGAACTTGATAAAGATTCGAGATTACCTTTGTTAATGGTTGTCTTAGACTTTAAGTTGTTACTAGCTACAAGCTCAGAAGATTTCTTCTTTACTTTGTAATTATTAACACCTCCATTAGAAGGGTCATCTTTAACCTCTGAATTATTGGTCGGGAAAGAAAAACCTGTTACTACTGCCCCAATTACAAACAAAATGGAAAACAACATAGTTAATTTTTTGCATTTAAGCATTAACTACTCTCCTTTTTTAGTTTTTAACCCGCTTTTAAAGAACGATGGATAAATTTACAGAAACTTAATATTAGATGCAAGACATTAATAGTTGAAATTTACATCTTATTACAACTATTTGAATCTATTTTGCAGAGAGACTTATTTATCAAGCCATAAACGTCGAAAATCAAGTCTGTGCATCGCATTTGCAGGATATCCCTTTACGTAATTTTGCAGAAGCCTGTAGTCCTCATCAAAGAATATTGAAAGGATAGGTGCATCATTCATTGCAATCTGTTCCGCCTGTAAATAAAGCTTGTATCTCTCTGCCCTATCAACTGTTTGCAGCGCTTTTTCGAATATTTCATCAAATTTTGGATTCTGATATCTTGTACTATTAATAGGACTGATATCTTTCGGGTCCTTAGGCACATTTTTGCCATAAAATAAATTCAGGAAATTTTCAGGTTCCGGATAATCTGCGATCCATCCTAATCTGAAAAAGTCAGCTCTGCCCGCATCAATATTATCAAGGTGCTGGGCAAACTGTATCTGATTGATCTTCATATTAATACCAACTTCCTTAAGCATATTCTGAATTGCTTCAGCGATCTGAGTATTTCTGCCGCCACCTTCGTTTATCTGCAATGTAATATCGAGCGGCTTTTCACGGCTGTATCCTGCCTGCTTTAGAAGATCTTTAGCTTTCTCCTGATCGTAAGTATATCCTTTCAGAGATTTATAATCATAATCAGGCATTGATGGGGGTACGACTCCATAAATTCCAGGTCCGCTTGCCTGTCCGTTTAAAACATATTTAACAATTTTATCACGATCGATCGCATAATTTATTGCCTGCCTGATCCTTACATCTCCTGATACTTTTCCTGATTGAAGGAAACCATAGAATTGATTTGCAAGAGCACCTTTTCTTTGAAGAACAAAATTAGCAAATTCAGGCTTTAGCTTCATATTATCATCTACAAACTCCTTGAAAGATTCATTCGGAATTCTGTAAGACTCATCAAGATTTCCCTGCCTGAATTCCAGCAACTGCTGAGACAGATCTTTCATGAATCTGAACTTTATATTATCCACGTATGGCAGCTGATTTCCAGCTTCATCTTTTTGCCAGTAGTCCGGATTTCTTTTCAGATTAACTTCCTGGTCGGGCTTCCAGTCTTGAAAAATAAAAGGACCTGTACCGACAGGATTCTGAAAATAATCCTTACCGTATTTTTCAACTGCTTCTTTAGGAAGAATGTAGCTAAATCCTAAACATGCATAATACAGGAATGGACCGAATGGTCTTTTCAATTTAATCTGAAAAGTCGAATCATCTTTAACTATATAACCGCTTACTCCGAATATCTTCGGCTGCCTGTTTTCCTTTTGTGCGCTCTGAACATCAGTAAAATATTCCTGTGCTCCTTCTACTATATTTTTAAAAAAATCAAACCCTCTTGTTGATGTTCGCGGATCACAAACCCTGTCATAGGAATATTTTACATCAGCAGCATTGAATTCCCTTCCCTTTCCACCCGGGAAGCAGGCATTGTCGTGAAACTTAACACCTCTTCTGAGATGATATGTATAGAGCAATCCATCAGGAGATATATACCAGCTTTGAGCCAGCGTTGGTACGACTCTCAGGTTAGAATCAAGATCGATAAGAAGATCATATATCTGATGAGCAACGTGATGAGACACATCATCGTTAATGCCTACAGGATCAAGGCTTCTAATATTTTCAAGTTCGTTTATCCTGAATGTTCCGCCGCCTTTTATATTGCCGTTTAAAGTACGGACAGAATCATTTCCTTTCTTGCTGCAACCTGAAAGTAAAACCATAACTGCGATTAACATCGCGCATGAGAATATTATTTTTCTGATCATGATATATTATTGATTTATAATTTTATTGAATTACTCAGCTCTTCAGCTTTTTTTCTGACAACTTCTTTAAATTCTTCCATACTGCAGTCCTGCGGGGCGGAATAAATTATACTTCTGCTTGCATTAACAAAAAAATTATTATGATGAAGACTTTTTAATAATTTTTTCAGATCATGCATTTGAGATCCGATACCCGGTATAAGCAATGGAAAATCTTTATATTTTTTTGAAACATGTTCAATAACCTTTGTATGATTTGCACCTATAACCAAGCCTAAATTATCATTCGTGTTCCACTTCAGGCAAAGCTTCAGAACAGCATTATAAACTCTGTTATCAGTATTCTTTAATATCATTTCCTGAATATCACACGCTCCCGGATTTGAAGTCAACAGTAAGGTAAAGATAACTTTATCCTCTCTCTTAGCAAAGGGCTTTATAGAATCACTTCCCATGTAAGGACTGAAAGTTATAGAATCAAAATTCATCTCATCTAAATATGTTCGGGCATAAAGCTCAGAAGTATTTTCTATATCCCCTCTTTTGGCGTCACAAATTGTGAAGAGCTCATCAGGTACAATATTCAAAGTTTTTGTCAGACTTTCATATCCGAACTTACCTTCATAAAAAGCCATATTCATTTTATAGCCAGCGACAACATCCTTAGTACATTCTATAACTGCTTTATTAAAAAAAACAACCGGCATAGATTCTTTTAGAAATATATTCGGTATCTTTTTTATATCCGTATCCAGACCTATTATCAGGTTTGAATTATTCTTTCTTATTGCTGAAGCTATCATAAGTCATCAATTAAAGCTGCATTAAAAATTCTTCCACATCATTGATTCTACCGGTCTTTTATCTTTTTTATTATACTTAGCATTCGCTTTTTTGTTATACGGTACTTCTATTTCTCCGTCTACAACAAAATATATTAACTGCCCGATCGGCATAAGAGAATAAACCTTAACCGGCTGTCGGACTGATATTTCAAGAGTCCAGTTATTTTTAAAGCCAACGTCACCCTTTCCAGCAGTAGCATGTATATCTATTCCAAGTCTGCCAATACTTGATTTACCTTCAAGGAACGGAACATAGTTCAGTGTCTCAGTATACTCCTGAGTCACTCCAAGATATAATTTAGTCGGATGAAGTATATATCCTTCTTTAGGTATTTTAAAGTACGATATCTTATTATGCTTTTTTGCATCAAGCATTTCATCTTTATATACTGCAAGCCATTCTCCCAGATGCACATCATAACTATTTGTGCCCAGACATTTTCGGTTATATGGCTTTATAACAATATTCTTATTTTTAATTTCCTCTAATATTTTTTTATCGGATAATATCAATTTTTGGTAGATTAATTAAATAAAATTATGTCAGATAAATATTTCTGTTCCTGTAAGCATTCATTGCAATACCTACCATGAAAAGGAACGATAAAAGAGAAGATATTCCGTAGCTAAGCATAGGTAATGGAATACCAATAACAGGCATAACGCCAATAGTCATTCCGATATTAATTGTCACGTGAACTAAAAAGATTGTTCCAAAACCAATACATGATAAAGACAAAAATTTGTTCTTTGAAAGACTTGCATTGTTAATGAATTTTATAATTAGAATGCAGTAAAGTGTCAGTACAATAATTGCTCCTAAAAAGCCGAACTCTTCTCCAACCATGCAGTAAATAAAATCTGTCCATTGCTCAGGTATAAATTTCAGCTGCGTCTGTGTGCCTAATAAAAAACCTTTTCCGAAAAAACCGCCTGAACCGATCGCTACTTTTGCCTGAATAACATTGTATCCGCTTCCTAAAGGATCTGCTGAAGGGTCGAATAATGCTTCTATTCTTTTTTGCTGATAAGGCTTTAAATTCAAATACAATTTACTTACTGAAAATCCGATTATTGTATTTAAAACTAAAATTGCAGAGGACCAAAGCCAGCCTCTTTTAAAAAAGAACAGCATAATTAAGATCAATACAAGACCTGCAATAAAATAAGTTTTACCCAAAAAGGCAAGTATTGCAATCATCACAGGTGATATTAAAGCTAACACCCAGAATGGATTAAGTCCTGCCCAGAAAAGTACAGGTATAAGTATTGATAAAAAAACAAGTGAAGTACCTGTATCAGGTTGCAGCTTTATAAGGATAAACGGAATTGCTACAATTAATCCTGCTCTGACAAAATTTAAAAGTTTGTTGGGATCTTTTTTCTCCTCTGAATTTGAAAGAAAATTAGAAAGAGCTAGTACAGTAGCAATTTTTGCAAACTCTGAAGGCTGTATTCCAAAGCCTCCTATATAAAACCAGCTTCTGTTCCCGTTAATTACTTTTCCAAACTTCAGAACCAGCAAAAGCATTATTATGGAAATTATATATAATATGTAAGATGACTGGGCTATATATCTTGGGGGAAGATAAGTAAGAACGATCACTATGCAAAATCCTACTACTGCGAATATCATTTGCTTAACATAGAAATCGGTTACACTTGTTCCCCCGTAAGTAGCACTATAGATCGCAACTATCCCCGTTGTGACAAGAAGAATTGTCGTAATAAAAAGCGTAAGATCGAATCTGTTAAAAAAGCCTCTGTTCATTTGAATATATTAATCATTAACTCCGCCTGTTGTGTCTTCTTTATAAACATCCATTTTATTTCCGCTTAAATATCTTACCATAAGTGATCCTGCTATAGGAGCTGCGAATGCATTTCCGAAACCGGCATTTTCACCAAGTACACAGATAGCGATCCTTGGATCATCAAACGGAGCAAAACCAATAAACCATGAGTGATTTTGTCCTCTTGAGTTTTCTGCTGTTCCTGTCTTACCCGATAGTACATACTCATCGCTTTTTATATTCCGCGCAGTTCCTGTTCCGTTTACAACAAGGAACATTCCCTTTTTAACAACATCAAACCAGTCCTGTGACATATTGATCTTTCTTTGATCGAACTTTAGAGCTTCTTCTTCACCGGTCATTGAATTTTTTACCTTTTGAACCAGGTGTGGCTGAGAATATATTCCGTTCATGCTTATTGCAGCACAATAACATGCGAGCTGAATGGGGGAAACTAATAATTCACCCTGACCGATCCCCAGATTTATCATTACGCTTTGATTCCAGCCTTTTTTACCGAATACTTTATCTAAATATTCCTGAGAAGGAAGAAGACCATATGTTTCGTTTGGAAGATCAATTCCTGTTCTTTTTCCGAAATTATAAATTGAAGCATATTTATTGTAATTATCTATTCCGCATTTCAGACCAAGCTTATAAAAGAAAACGTTTACTGATTTTTCGATAGCGGTTACAACAGTTATTGGACCGAATGCTCCGTGATCTTCCCACGTTCTTCCCCCATATGTGAATGAGCCTTCACATGTTATGGTTGATTTTGGTGTCAGTTCTCCACTTGAAAAGCCTATCATGGACATCATTGGCTTCCAGGTAGATCCAGGCGGATATTTAGATTGTATTACTCTGTCGAATAGCGGCTTATCAACATCATTTATTAACGTTGCAAATTGTTTTGAATCTGTTGGTCCTGAAAATATTTTAAGATCATAGTCAGGCTTGGAAACCATGCAGAGTATTTCTCCGGTTCTCGGATCCATAGCAACTACACCGCCTCTTTTATTTCCCATTAGCTTCTCTGCATATTCCTGAAGATCGGAATCTATAGCAAGTACAAGGTCTGAACCATTGACCGGTTTTATATCGCTGTTGCCGTCATTATAGCTTCCCATTTCCCTGCCTTTAACATCGACAGACATGAATTTATATCCTTTTTCACCCCGTAAAGTCTCTTCATATTTTGCCTCTAAACCATCAGAGCCGATCATATCACCCTGAGTATAATAATCACCAATTTGTTTTTCAAGCTGCTTTTCTGAAATTTCTTTTGCATAACCGAATACATGAGAGGCACGAAAATTATTCGGATAAGTTCTCAGAGCTTCAACCTGATAATCAACTCCCTTAAGTCTCTCTTTGTTTTCTGATAGATAAGATATTGTTTTAAAATCCAGATCACGCTTTATCTTTGCAGGATTAAATCTGTTAGTTCCTTTGATCTTTTCCAGTGCAGTTTTTATTTCATCAAATGGCATTCCAACGAGATTTGCAACTTCTTCTATGTTCGCTTTATCAAATGACGAAGGTGTAATTACCAGTGTGTACGAAGGACGGTTATCCACCATAACTTTTCCGTTACGGTCATACATCAAACCCCTGGCAGGAGTTTCGGTTATAGTTTTAACTGCATTCTTCATTGATTCCTTTCCGAAATCTCCCTGATTCAAAAGCTGAAGGAATGCAAGTCTGCCGGTAAGTGAAATTAAAATTAAGCCGACCAGTCCGAAAAAATATAATTTTTTATTTTGAGTATCCATATTATAAACTTAAAAATTGATATTAGCCATAGGCGCTTCTTCTTTTACTCTTTAAAAATAAAATAAAGATCAGCCCGATAATAGTAGTGTAAGTTGTTGTAGGCAGTACATATTTAATAAAGATATCCGGCATAATATTGCCCGGACTTTGATAATAAACTAAATAATAAATTGACAGTCCGATAAAGACGCATAAAAAAACCATACCTGTGAGAATTGATTTCTTTTCATCGTCATCATCTTCTGTAAAAAAATATCCTGCAATGAAACCGGTTATGGAATAACTTAAAGCTGATAAGCCTAAAAATCCTCCGCTTAAAATATCCAGTGCCAGCCCGGCAATGAATCCAAGTATTGCTCCACCAATATGACCTTTACGCAATCCTCCGTAAATCACTGCAAGAATAACCAGATCCGGAGTTATATTATATCTGGAAATAGAAATTAGCCATACAAAAGTTTTTTGCAAAACCAGTGCAACAATTATTATAACAATATATTTTACAAATGATACTATCAATATTACTTTGCTTTAAATACTTTTTCCAGCTCTATCTTTTCCTTGCTCTGATTAAACTTCAATACGAAAACTTCTTCTAAAATATTGAAATTCACAACCGGGCGAACAACTATTTTTCTAAAAAGGTTATCCAGATTTCCTGATTCCGAAACAACTCCGATAGGAATTCCCTGCGGAAATAAATTACTGTATTCCGATGTCACCATTAAGTCTCCCACAATAACATCAGCAGCTTTTGGAACGTTTGTTACTATAATATTTCCGAAGCCGTCAAAAGTCAGAATACCATCTATTCTGCTTCTCTGGGTTTTTACGCTGATCTTCAGATCTTTATTGTAGAGTATCTGCGCGATTGAATAATTTTTGCTGGTACCAACAATTCTTCCCACTAGTCCATCATCAGTAATAACAGGCATATTAATTTTCACGCTGTCATTCTCACCAACATTAAGTGTAATAGTATTTCTAGTCTGAATTAATGATTTGTTTATGATACGCGCACTGACAACTCCGCTAATATTTTTATCTTTTAATGTTAGAAGCTTTGTAAGGCGTATATTTTCCAGCTTTGCTTCTTTGAGGGATGCAAGATCGTTGGAAAGTTGAATATTTTTTTCGCGGAGATATTTATTTTCTTTCTCGAGCTCAAAAACATTAGGAACGGCAGAGACACCGCTTTGAACAGTTCCTATAAAGCCGATAGCAATAGCGCGAAAATATCCTAATTGTATATTATCATTTGAAAAGATCATTACAAGGCTTGCAATGACCAGAAAGGTGAGAACTAAATAATCTTTTATTCTTACTAAGAATAATCCTATACTCTTCAATTATATCGCAGTACAAAAAAGTTTACAAATTATCTTTTAATTAAAACTTTTTTATAGAAGTCAAGATCTTCAAGGACCTTGCCTGTACCTCTTGCAACAGCAGTCAGCGGATCATCTGCTACGTGAACCGGAACTCCGGTTTCCATTTTAATTCTTTCATCAAGACCTTTTATTAAAGCACCGCCGCCTGTAAGGAAAATACCCCTTTCAAGAAGATCGGCAGAAAGTTCAGGAGCAGTCTTTTCAAGTGCAACTTTTACAGCTTCGATCATTTGAGTTGCAGGAGCATTTAACGCATCCCTAATCTCAATCGAACTTACTTCAGTTACTTTAGGAACTCCTGCTACAAGATCGCGTCCCTTTACTTCAATAATTACTTCTTCCTCAAGAGGCATAACAGAACCAACCTGGCATTTTATTTCTTCAGCAGTTCTTTCGCCGATAAGTATGTTATGATTGTTTCTGAAAAATCTTACTATAGAATCTGTCAGCTCATCGCCGGCAATTCTTATAGAATAATTTGTAGGCATACCTGATAATGCAATAACAGCTATCTCAGTTGTTCCTCCGCCAATATCAACTATCATATTTCCATAAGGCGCAGTTACGTCTATTCCGATACCAATAGCAGCAGCCATAGGTTCTGAAATAAGATAAACTTCCTTTGCTCCGGCATGCTCTGCAGTATCACGTACAGCTCTTTTTTCAACTTCAGTTATTCCGCTC
Organism: Ignavibacteria bacterium; assembly: GCA_038230595.1. Lineage (GTDB taxonomy): Bacteria > Bacteroidota > Ignavibacteria > Tepidaquicellales > Tepidaquicellaceae > JBBRMY01. Next base: position 3,991 of record JBBRMY010000037.1, on the reverse strand, counting down.
GGAACACAGATAACAATTCTTTTAGCCGGCATCCAGTTCGAGCTTATCTTTTTTATAAAAGCCTTTATCATTCCTTCGGCAATTTCGAAATCTGCTATAACTCCGTCTTTCATTGGTCTTATAGTTGCAAGCTCTTTATGAACTCTACCCATCATTTTTTTTGCCTCATCACCTATAGCAACTATCTTCTTCGTATTCACATCGTATGTTACAATTGAAGGCTCATCGAGAACTATTCCCTGTCCTTTTACATAGATTAATGTATTTGCTGTTCCAAGATCAATTGCAATATCTTTTGAGAACATACCGAATAAACTCATTTACTTTTTTCCCTTATTGGTTTTAAACTTTTTATTTTTAATGTTTGAAATGCCTTATGCCTGAAATGTACATTGTGACATTTCTTTTTTTTGCTTCGTCAATAACATCATCATCTTTAACTGACCCACCCGGCTGAAGAATTATTTTTGCCCCTGCCTCTGCTATTTGTATTAGTCCGTCAGGAAATGGAAAAAAAGCATCCGATGCTGCAATGCTGTCCTTTAATTCCAATCCGAATTCTTTTGCTTTGTAAATTGCTATGCGTGTTGAATCTATTCGTGAAGGCTGTCCTGCGCCTATCCCCAATGTCAGTTTATTTTTTACAAAAATAACAGCATTTGACTTCACATGCTTTATAACCTTTGATGCAAACAAAAGATCATCCATTTCCGTATCTTCAATTTCATTTCCGGAAACTAATTTCAGATCTTCTTTTTTTTGCTGATATAGATTCTTATCCTGCTTTAAATAACCGCCTGTAATTTTTCTCTCTTCCGAATTATTTTCCGGATCATCAAAATTAAATCTTATTATTCTTCGGTTCTTTTTTTTCTTTAAGAACTTTAGAGCTTCTTTTTCAAAATCAGGAGCTAAAACTATCTCAGAAAACAATTTATCTACTTCTAAGCAAGTATTAAAGTCAATTTTCTTATTAAATGCGATAATTCCTCCAAAAGCTGAGACCGGATCAGCAGATAAGGCTCTTTTGTAAGCATCTTGGGGATCTGTACCAATTGCAGCGCCGCTTGGGTTCCCGTGCTTTATAATTACACATGCCGGTTCCTCATCTTTAAACTCGCTTATTAAATTAAAAGCGGCATCCATATCTAAAAGATTATTATAGGACAATTCTTTTCCATGAAGTACTTCAAACAACTCATCAAAATTTGTTTTTATCAGCTCTGCTATCTGATGAGGATTTTCACCATAGCGAAGTGACTGATCGCCATTACTTAATTTAGAAAAATATCCTGCTATATCTCTATCATATTGTGTTACTAATTCAAAAGCTTTATGCGCAAGAAACAATCTGTATTCAGTAGAGAAGTCATTGTTCTTCAATTGCTCAGTAAATGTTTCATACTGATCTGTATCTGTAAGAATAATAACATTTTCATAATTCTTTGCTGATGAACGAATAAGCGTAACACCTCCGATATCTATCTGCTCTATTGCTTCTGCAGAAGAAATGTCCGGCTTGGAAATAGTTTCTTTAAATGGATACAAGGAAACAATAACAAGATCAATTGGCTCGATATGATTCGCTAAAAGTTCTTCAATATGAGTTGGATCATTTCTGTTGGCAAGAATTGCAGATGCAATTTTCGGATGAAGTGTTTTAACTCTTCCCCCTAAGACTTCAGGAAATCCGGTTACGTCTTCAACCTTAATTGCTTTAATTCCATTTTCAGATAGATGCTTATATGTACCCCCGGTAGAAATTATTTCTACATTTATAGATGCAAGTTCCTTCGCAAGTTCTACTAAGTGATCTTTATTATGGACAGAAATTAAGGCGCGCTTTATCAACAGGATGGAAACTAATCTTTTATTAAAACTTTGTTATTTTTTACTTCTATTTTTCCTTCTTCAAATTTTTTCAGGATTGCCGGATAATATCTGTGTTCCAGCTGCTGAACTTTTTTCTGAAGAGTAACTTCATTATCATCACTGCTTACATCAACAGTGTGCTTAAAAATAATATTTCCGTTATCATATACATCGTCAACAAAATGTATCGTTATACCTGATCTTTTTTCGCCGTTTTATATTACTGCCCGGTGAACATTCATACCATACATTCCTATTCCTCCGAAAGCAGGAAGAAGCGCAGGATGAATATTAATTATCCTGTTCTTATATCTATGAACAATTTCAGGCTCTATCTTTTTAAGATATCCTGCAAGAACTATCAGGTCTATCTTACTTTGTTCAAGAATATTTAATAATTCAGAAGTGGAAATATTACTTTCCTTTTCCGGACTATTATAGATCAGATGCTTAATGCTGTTTTGAATTGCAAAGTGAACTGCGCCGCAGGTAGGTTTATTGGAAACTAATAATTTAATATGAGAGCTTAAATTATTTTTTAATATCTCAGAATAAATTATTTTAAAATTAGAGCCTTCCCCGCTTGCAAAAATGCAAATATTCACTCTGTCTTCAGCAATTCTGTAAAATAATTAAATTATTAAAGATTATCAATTTATGAAATAATGCATGATTCTGATTAGACTAAAAATAGAATTTTGTCATTCCTGCGAAAGCAGGAATCATAAACTTCAGCAAAGCGGCGAATTAAAAAAGATTTTAATAAATAAATGGCGATTTAATGAAAAGTGTAGTCTACTTTTAAAACTTTGCATTAATTCCTATGGTGGGAAGTATCGGTATCATCCCTGTTACTGTCCTCTTAATTGTAAGATCTCTGTTAAGAGAGTACTTATACTGTAATACATTTTTTCTGTTATAAACATTAATAACGTCTAAATAAAATACCCAGTCTATATTCCAGAATTTTGTGTATGCGGAAAATCGTACATCAAGTCTGTGATATGCCGGCTTGATTTCTGAAAGACGGTTGTCATCTCCGCCATAATCTAGATTAAAAACTACCTGCTGCGTGAATGGATTTATTACCAATGAATCATTTCTTATCCTTGGTGTTGTTCCTACCGGCGGAGTGAATGGAAAATTTGTTGAGTAAGTCCACTTAGCACCTACTTCAAGCCAGCTGTTTATTTTATAATTCCCTACAATATTAACTGAATGTCTTTGGTCAAATCTGAATGGCTTAGTTACTCCGTTTGATGTTCGGTCAGAAAATGATAGTGAGTAATTTATCCAGCCTGAATATCTACTGTTATGGGAATATTTTTTTTCAAGACTGAACTCTATTCCATATGAATTTCCTTTGCCTCCATTGACGGGGGTTGTTGTTGCTGAATCGAACTGAACTTTATCTGCTGTCCTTATATAATTTGCAGGATCACCCACATAGACAGGATCTGTATTGGTCGGATCCTCCAGGTGAAATTCATATCTGTGCCCTTTTAATTTTTCCTGTACTATCAAGTCTGAAAATACTTTATAATATCCTTCCAGTTTTATCTGTGTGGTATTGTTTAGCCATCTGTCTATTCCCATAACAAAATGCAGTGCCTTCTCAGCATTAAGCTCTTCTCCGCTGCTTTTAGAAAAATCATAAAATGTCTGATTATCGATCAGTTTTTCATAGCCTGGAGATTGATAATATAGCCCGGCTGAAGTTCTGAGAGTTGTGATCTTATCTATTGCATAGCCAAAATTTATTCTCGGTGAAAAATATATTTTTTTTATGAAAGAATAATAATCTAATCTTGCCGACGGCTGTATAAAAAAATTATTCTTAATTTTAAATCTTTCCTGTGCATATAAGCTTCCCCGGTAATTATTATGTCCTTCAATGCTGAAATCATCAAGCAAGGCAGATGCATTTGGAAATGATCTGATATATGCTTTAAACAGATCATCAAGCTTAAGCCTGTATGTGAGATCGGTTTTGAAAACATCTATTCCTCCCCCAAATTCAAATGCTTTGCTGCCAGATACAAGTGAGCTTTTATGTGTTAAAGAAAATTTCCGGACATCATACTGAGAATCAAATTGGAATCCTAATAATGAACCGATG
>JBBRMY010000036.1:0-19278 GCA_038230595.1 Ignavibacteria bacterium | reverse complement strand
GAATTTTATTGAAGGAAAGTTTGAAGTAAATGGTCATGCAAAGATGGATGTATTCTGTCCTTTAGACGGAAAGAAAATTGCTGATATGCCGCTTTCAAAGCAAAGCGATCTTGATAAGGCAGTCGAATCTGCTAAAAAAGCATTTCCGGGTTGGTCTAAAACCACAGTTAAAGACAGGGCGCAGATATTTTTCAGATATAAGACGATGATGGAAAACAGAATTGATGAGCTTTCTTATATGGTTCATATTGAGAACGGAAAGACACTTGGAGAAGCAAGAGCAGAAGTTGAAAAAAGTATTGAGCTGACAGAGTTTGCTTGCTCAATGCCGCAGCTTATCGGTGGAGAAATACTTGAAGTATCAAAAGGAGTTGAATGCAGAATTGACAGTGCACCACTTGGAGTGGTTGCCTCAATAGCCCCATTCAATTTTCCGCATATGGTTCCTCACTGGACAATACCAAATGCATTAGTGCTTGGAAATTGCATGATATTAAAGCCATCTGAAAAAGTACCTATCAGTTCAGGTCTCATTGCTGAAATGCTGAAAGAGTGCGGACTTCCTGACGGAGTATTTAATGTAGTGAACGGAGATTATAAAATAGCAGAAGCTATCTGTGATCATCCGGGAATCGAAGCTGTATCATTTGTCGGTTCCACAAAAATTGCAAAGCTTGTTTATATTAGATCGAGTGGAAATTTAAAAAGATGTGTAGCACTTGGCGGAGCGAAGAATCATTTAATAGTATTGCCTGATGCAACACCTGATATGACGGCAATAAATGTAACGGCTTCAATGTCAGGATGTGCAGGACAAAGATGCATGGCAGCGAGCGCAATGGTTGCAGTTGGAAATGTAGATCATATAATAGAGAAGATAGTTGAAGAAGCAAAAAAAATAATTCCTGGAGAGAACCTTGGAGCAGTAATAACAAAAGAGTCGAAAGATAATATTGAGAAATACATTGCCGAAGCAGAAAAAGCCGGAGCAAAGATCCTTGTTGACGGAAGAAATACTAAAGTAAAAGGAAAAGACGATGGATATTATGTCGGACCTACCGTAATAGATTTTGTTACACCTGAAATGGCAATTGCAAAGGAAGAAGTTTTCGGACCGGTGCTTGCTATAATCAGATCAAAAACGCTTGACGAAGCTTTAAAAATAGAAAATTCATCTAATTACGGAAACGCTGCAAGCGTATTCACACAGAACGGCAGCATGGCAAGACACGTAATGGAAAATGCAAGCGCAGGAATGATCGGAGTTAATATCGGAGTGCCTGTTCCAAGAGAGCCATTCTCATTTGGCGGATGGAATGAATCGAAGTTCGGAGCATGTGATATCACTGGTAAAAGCTCGATAGAATTCTGGACAAGACCAAAGAAGACAAGCGTGAAATGGAATGCAGAAGCCGGTGTGAACTGGATGAGCTAAAAAATTTATAAATTAAAATCAAAGAAGTGTTAAATACAGAAGAGATAGTAAAAAATAATCAGGAGCATACTCTTACTTCGTGGTCGAAGCAAAGAGGTTCTACACCAATGGTGATCGAAAAAGCAGAAGGAGTATATTTCTGGACATCAACAGGAAAAAAGATGCTGGATTTTTCTTCACAGCTTATCAGCGTGAATATTGGTCACGGACATCCTGATGTTGCAGCAGCTGTAGCCGAGCAAATGAAGCAGGTTAGCTACGTTTACCCCGGAATGGTTACGAAGGCAAGAGGAGACCTTGGAAAAAAATTAGCTGAGATTTCTCCGGGAGATCTTAACAGAGTTTTCTTTACTCTTGGCGGAGCCGAAGCAGTTGAAAATGCAATAAAGCTTGCAAGAATTTTTACAGGAAGACATAAAATAATCAGTCTCTATCAGTCTTATCATGGAGCAACATATGTTTCAGCATCAGCAGGAGGTGATCCCAGAAAGTTTGCTATAGATTCACAGCAGGCACCTAATATGGTGCACGTAGAAAATCCTTTTTTCTACAGATGTCCATGGGGAAGCAAGACAGAACAGGAATGTGAAGATAAGGCAATAGCACATTTAGAAAGGATCGTTCAATACGAAAATCCTTCAGCAATAGCTGCGATAATTTTAGAAGGCGAATCAGGCTCTTCCGGATGTATTAAGTATCCTAAAAATTACTGGAAGAGAGTAAAAGAAATTGCAGACAGATATGGAATATTAATGATAGATGATGAAGTGATGAGTGGATTCGGAAGAACAGGAAAATGGTTTGCAGTAGAACATCATGGAGTAGTACCGGATATATTGTGTATGGCAAAAGGATTAACATCATCTTATCTGCCTCTTGGCGGAATAATGGTGAGCGAAAGAATTGCAAAATATTTTGACGATAAAGTAATGGCTCTTGGTTTAACATATTCTGCACATCCCGTTTCCTGCGCAGCAGCTAATGCAGTTCTGGCAGTTTATGAAAAAGAAAACCTTATTGAGAATGCTGCAAATATGGGAAAATATATTGAAGCAGAAGTTGAAAAACTGAAAACGAAGCATATTTCCATAGGTGATTTCAGAAATACTGGTCTTCTTGGATGTCTTGAGCTTGTGAAGAACAGAGAAACGAAAGAGCCGATGGCAAGATGGAATGCTCCTCCGAATGAAATGGAAGTAATGAATAAAGTTATGGCAAAGATATCAGAATTGGGGATGTACACTATGGGAAGATGGGGTATGATATTTATAGCGCCGCCCCTTTGTATAACAAAAGAGCAGGTTGATGAAGGATTGGCAATAATTTCTAAGGCTTTGGAAATTGCTGATGCAGAGTGTAATTAAAAAAGAAAAATTATCCTGACAGGTGCAAAGCTCCTGTCAGGTTTAAATAGTGATAAGCTCAAATGATATCAAGATATATTCAGGCTTTACAACCTAATACATTTTATCATATTTATAACAAAGCGCACGAAAATCAGAAATTATTTTACGATAACGAGGACTACAAAAGATTTTTAATAACTCTTAATAAATATTTAAATAAATCTGTTGAGTTTTATTCGTTTTGTCTAATCCCGAATCATTTTCATTTGCTTATTAAAACTATGCAAACAGAAAAGAGTTATTCAAAATCTTTTTCAGATCTTTTTAATTCGTACGCAAGATATTTGCAGGTTAGACATGATTTAACAGGAAATATTTTTAACAGACCATTTAAAAGGTTACCAATTACAGATAATAATTATTTTATGCAGGCTGTTTATTATATTCACTCTAATCCAACACATCATAAAATAATGGAAGATTTTAAGAAGTATAATTGGAGCAGTTATAATTTGATCATGGATAAGAAAAAATCTGCTTTGAAAAAAGATGAATTGTTAGAAATCTTTGGAGGGATTGATAATTATATAAGTTTTCATAACGATCTTACAGAGATAAATGCTGATAAAGTGGGCATTGAATTGTAAGATCGATAGTAATTAGCTTAAAACCTGACAGGAGCTTTGCACCTGTCAGGAAAAGTAAATTCTTTAATAAAAAACATGAAAGAGGATCTTGTAGATTCTAATCTTACTGAAAGCGCCAAATCTTCAGCGCTATATAGTAAAGATCTTGCTCCAATTACATTAGCAAATCGAACATGGAATACTTGGAATTATGCAGCTCTTTGGATAAGTATGAGCCTTTGTATTACGACCTATATGCTTGCAAGCTCTTTAATAGAGGGAGGCATGAACTGGTGGCAGGCAATCTTTACTGTTTTTTTAGGTAATGCAATTGTTCTTATACCTATGATATTGAACGGACATGCCGGAGCAAAATATGGAATTCCATTTCCAGTATTTGCAAGAGCAAGCTTTGGAGTTAAAGGTGCAAACATTCCAGCTATGCTCAGAGCTATAGTAGCATGTGGATGGTTCGGAATTCAAACATGGATCGGCGGCTTTGCATTATTTCAGATGATGAGATTGTGGATACCTGCATTAGATACTTTGCCTGAAATATTTCCTTCATCTTTCGGACTTCATACAGGACCTGCGATCTGTTTTTTTCTTTTTTGGTTTTTGAACATGTATGTAATTCATCTGGGAGTTGACAGCATAAAAAAGCTTTTAGTGTTTAAAGCATTCTTTCTTCCTTTTGCTGCGCTTGCATTATTATTCTGGGCAATATCGGCAGGCAATGGATTAGGTCCTATATTATCTCAGCCATCAAAGTTTGCAACTAATGCAGATTTCTGGCATTTCTTTTTTCCCGGCTTAACCGGTATGGTAGGATACTGGGCAACTTTATCTTTAAATATTCCTGATTTTACAAGATATGCAAAAAGCCAGAAAGCACAGGTAATGGGACAGGTGATAGGTCTGCCGCCATCGATGACATTGTTTGCATTTATTGGTGTAGTTGTTACATCGGCTACTATGATAATTCACGGTCATGTGATCTGGGATCCTGTTGAGCTTGCAGGAAAATTTGAAAGTAAATTTATTGTAAGCATTGCAATGATATGTGTAGCAGTCTCTACGCTTGCAACAAATATTGCTGCGAATATTGTAAGTCCGGCAAATGATTTTGCAAATCTTGCACCTTCAAAAATTGATTTTAGAAAGGGTGGTTTCATAACGGGCATCATTGGAGTTTTAATTTTCCCATGGAAGCTGATAGCTGATCCGACCGGATATATTTTTACATGGCTGATAGCATATTCTAGTCTTCTTGGACCGGTGGGTGGAATAATGATAGCAGATTATTATTTTATAAAAAGAAAAACATTGAATGTTGAAGAGCTCTATAAATTAAATGGAAGATATAGTTATGGCAGTGGTATTAATAAAGCAGCTATAATAGCGCTCTTAGTTGGTATTGCACCGAACATTCCGGGATTTTTAACAACAATAGGACTTGTCGGAAAAGATAAAGTCTGGTTCTGGGTTTCTGATCTTTATAATTATGCGTGGTTCGTCGGATTCATTGTTTCATTTCTTGTTTATTGGGCGCTGATGAAAAGAGATGCGGACGGTAGTGGTGCTGTTGTTGAAATGGCAAGTTGAGATTATTGACTGTTACGCAAAAGTCTGTCATTCCTGCTTTTCCTCGATAAAATCATTTGAGGATAGACTCCGGAATGACAATTAATTAATAATTAATTTTTAAATATATGTCGATATTAATAAAGAACGGAAGAGTCGTTACCGGAGACTCAGATATGAATGCGAATATTTTTATTCATGGCGAAAAAATATTTGCCGTGGCAAAAGATTTTGATGTAGAAGCAGATGAAGTTATTGATGCAGCCGGCAAGATCGTAATGCCAGGAGGTATTGATCCTCACGTTCACCTTGAGATGCCGTTTATGGGAGCATTTTCTTCAGATACATATTCAACCGGCACCCTTGCAGCTTTGCATGGTGGAACTACGATGGTAATAGATTTTATTTTGCAGAAACAGGGAAATTCTTTAAGGTCTGCGCTTGACGAATGGAAAGGTCGTTCCGACAATAATGCTTATGGAGATTATTCTTTTCATATGGCAGTAACTGATCTAAATAAAGATACAAAAGCTGAACTGCCGGAAATGATAGAAGAAGGAATAACTTCTTTTAAAACTTTTATGGCTTATAAAGGCGCATTAATGCTTGACGACAGATCAATTGTTGATCTGATGCAGGAAGTAAAAAAACTTGGAGGCATGGTAACGGTCCATGCTACTAATGGTGATATAATCGATATGCTTATTGCAAAGCATTTAAGCGAGGGAAAGACTGCTCCGCTTTATCATTATTTATCTCAACCGGAAATGACGGAAGCCGAAGCATCGGGTAGATTTGCTGATATGGCATTTTACACGGGAGCCCCTGCATATATAGTACATATGACATGCGAAGGTGCGATGAATCAGATACGCGAAAAGACTATGAGAGGACAAAAAGTTTTTGTTGAAACATGCATACAATATTTATTGCTTGATGCAAATCTTTATAAAAAAAGTGATGGAGCGAAATGGGTAATGAGTCCGCCGCTCAGAGAGAAAAAAGATCAGGAAGCATTATGGGCAGGATTGAATCAGGGACTTGTTAATGTTGTGGCTACTGATCACTGTCCTTTCATGTGGGAAAAGAAATTGCTGGGCAAAGATGATTTTTCAAAGATACCGAACGGGCATCCTGCTATTGAGCACAGAATGGAATTACTTTTTTCTGAAGGAGTGAACAAGGGAAGAATAAGCTTAAGTAAGTTTGTTGAAGTAACATCGACAAATCCGGCTAAAATATTCGGCATGTATCCTAAAAAAGGAAACTTGGGAGTTGGAGCAGATGCAGATATTATAATTTTTGATCCTGAAAAAAAGCATACATTGTCTGCAAAGAGCCATCACATGAATGTTGATTATTCAGCTTATGAAGGAATGGAGTTAACAGGTAAATGCGAAACGGTAATTCTCAGAGGTAAAATAGCAGTTGATAAAGGAGAAGTGAAGATCGACAAGGGTTACGGACAGTTTGTGAAGAGAGATAAAGTCTGGGGAGTTGTTTAGAAATCAGAAAATAAAATAAATTCATTTCGTGAAATAACGGAATCCGTGCTCTCGCATGGATGACAAACCTTTAATAAAACTTTAAAAAATAAAAACAAATTTATGCCAAGAAAAATAAAATCCGGTCTGATACAGATGAGTATTCCGAAATCGGAAGGTGACGGCACTATCGAAGAGATCGTAGAAGCCATGATACAAAAGCATATTCCAATGATCGAAGACGCAGGAAAAAAAGGCGTTCAGATTCTTTGCATGCAGGAAATATTTAACACTCCATATTTCTGCCCGGGACAGGATCCAAAATGGTATGCATCGGCTGAAACAGTCCCTGGTCCTACTATTGCAAGAATGCAGGAGTATGCAAAAAAGTACAGCATGGTAATGATCGTTCCTCTTTATGAAAAAGAGCAGGCAGGAGTTCTCTATAATACTGCTGCAGTAATTGATGCAGACGGAACTTACCTTGGTAAATACAGAAAGAATCATATTCCTCATACATCAGGATTTTGGGAAAAATATTTTTTCAAGCCTGGTAATTTAGGTTATCCTGTATTTGAAACAAAATATGCAAAGATCGGAGTCTATATCTGCTATGACAGGCATTTTCCTGAAGGCGCAAGAATATTAGGTCTAAATGGAGCTGAAATAGTTTATAATCCATCTGCTACAGTTGCAGGACTTTCACAATATTTATGGAAGCTTGAACAGCCGGCACATGCTGCAGCTAATGGATATTTTATGGGCTGCATTAATAGAGTTGGAATTGAGAAGCCATGGAATCTCGGAAAGTTTTATGGTAATTCTTATTTCGTTGATCCACGAGGTCAGATCATAGAATGCGGAAGTGAAGACAAGGATGAGCTCATCGTTGCTGAATTTGATCTTGATATGATAGATCAGGTTAGAAATACCTGGCAGTTTTACAGGGACAGAAGACCGGAAACTTATGAAAAAATGACAGAGCTGTAACTTTAAACTGAACCACATTTCATTGATCACGGGGATTCCTGCTTACGCAGGAATGACAATACCTTTTCAATATAATTTTATAAATATTTATGGCTGAATATAAAAGACCAACAAATGAAGCAGAGTTTAATTCGAACTTTGCTCCCATAGAGCCGGTGATGAACCGAACGGAAGCATATTATGAAAGCTCAAGATGCCTTTTTTGCTTTGATGCTCCATGTGTACAGGCTTGCCCTACTCACATTGATATTCCTTTATTCATAAGGCAGATCAATACTGGAAATGTTATAGGAGCAGCCGAGACAATTTATAACTCTAACTATTTTGGATTTTCATGCGGAAAAGTTTGTCCTACTGAAGTACTTTGTGAAGGGGCATGCGTTTATAATTTACAAAATGTAAAGCCTATCGAAATAGGAAGGCTTCAGGCAAATGCATGTGATGAAGCTATGAAAAAAGATGTAAAGCTTTTTAAAGCAGAAAGATTTAACGGAAAGAAAATAGGAATCATAGGTGCGGGACCTGCTGGTATCAGCGCTGCATGCGAATTAAGAAGAATGGGATATTATGTAGATGTTTTTGAAAAAACGGAAAAGCCATCAGGACTTAATATTCATGGAATTGCCCCGTATAAAATTACTAATACAGAAGCTCTGGATGAAATAAACTATTTGCAAAAACAGCTCGGCTTTGAAATATTTTATAATAAAGATATGAATAACGAAGCTGACCTTAAATTTATCGATGAAAATTATGATGCAGTATTCATTGGTACAGGCTTGGGTGAAACAACAAAGCTTGGAATTCCGGGTGAAGACAAGGATAATGTTTTCGGAGCAACAGAATTTATTGAAATATTAAGAAAAGATCACTCTAATACTAAAGTTGGAGAAATTGTTGTTGTACTCGGTGGCGGAAATACATCAATGGATGCTGCCAGCGAGACAGCAAGAATGGGAGCAAAAAAAGTTTATCTTGCTTACAGACGAAATAAGCATTCTATGCCTGCTTATGAATTTGAATATGATCTGGCAAAAAATGTCGGAGTCGAAGGAATGTTTAATATTGCGCCTATAGAGATCGTTGGAAATGGTAAGGTCACCGGCGTGAAGTTTATAAGGACTGAAGAAGAAAGCGGCTCTTTAAAAAATATTGAAGGAAGTGAATTTGTTTTGGATTGCGATATGGTGATTAAAGCAACCGGACAGAGTAAAATGAAAGAGATGCTTTGTAAAATAAAAGATATTGAGGTGGATGAAAAAGGAAGATTAAAAGTTAACAAAGAAAATTATCAAACAGGAAACAAAAAATATTTCGCGTCCGGTGATGTTATTAGCGGAGGTCAGGAAGTTGTAAATGCCGTGGCAGATGCAAAAAAAGCTGCATGGGGAATTCATGATTATTTGAAGGAGCATTTGAATAGTGTGTTTAAGACGATGTAAAAATTAATTGACAATACAACATTTCTCGAACCTATACTAAGATAGGGGAAATATAATAATTCTTTTCATTTACAGGATTCCTGCTTTCGCAGGAATGACAAATTTTTATTTATAGAAACATTATGGCGAATTTAGAGACTAACTTAGCAGGAATAAAATCCCCGAATCCATTCTGGCTGGCATCAGCGCCGCCGACAAATTCAGGATACCAAATCATGAAGGCATTTGAAAAAGGATGGGGAGGAGCTGTATGGAAAACCTTAGGGGTTCCTGTACAAAATGTTTCCAGCAGATACGGAACGGTTAATTACAGAGACAGCAGAATGGTAGGCTTTAGTAACATAGAGCTGATTACTGACAGAATGCTTGCAGATAATTTGAAGGAAATATCTGAAGTTAAAAAATATTTCCCTGACAATGCTGTTGTAGCATCTTTGATGGTCGAGACAAAAAAAGAATGGGAACAGATAATTAAGGATGTTGAAAATGCAGGAGCTGATGGAATTGAATTAAATTTCGGCTGTCCGCATGGAATGTGTGAAAGAGGCATGGGCTCTGCAGTCGGTCAGGAGCCAAAAGTATTACAGACTATCGTTGAATGGGTAATGTCTTACGCTAAAATTCCAGTCATTGTAAAATTGACACCAAACATTACTCACATTACTCATCCTGCGGCAGCAGCAGCAGCAGCAGGGGCTAATGCAATTTCTCTCATCAATACAATTCAAAGTATAGTAGGAGTTGATATTGATAACTTTGTTCCATATCCTGTAGTAGATGGAAAAAGTACGAATGGCGGATATTGCGGACCGGCAGTAAAGCCGATAGCATTGAATATGGTAAAAGCATGTGCTCATCATAAAGATGTTGGTATTCCTATTTCAGGAATTGGCGGAATTGAGAACTGGAGAGATGCTGTTGAATTTATTTTACTGGGATCAACAAATGTACAGGTCTGTACAGCTGTAATGCATTATGGCTTTGCTATAGTAAGGGATATGATCTCAGGAATGGAAAGATATATGGATGAAAAAGGATTCAAGACAGTTGCTGAAATGACAGGAAGAGCATTGCAGAATACAAAGACATGGGAAAATTTAAATCTGAATTACAAAGTTGTTGCAGATATACACGAAGAAAAATGCATTGGATGCCAGCTTTGTTATATCGCTTGCGAAGACGGAGCTCATCAGGCAATAGGAATAAAAGAAGATGGCTCGTCACGTGTACCTTTTATTATAGAAGAGAATTGCGTTGGATGTAACTTATGCTCTATTGTGTGTCCGGTTGAGAATTGCATCACAATGGGAGAGAGAAATACCGGAAAGCCGTTTGAATCATGGAAGCAAAAAGGTGAAAGAGGTGAGCAACCTGTAACATTCGATGACGAAAGAGCGGGAGGTAACGGCCATTTTATTGCAGAGCCTGCTGAAGCATTGAATAAAAAAGTAACCTATACAAGATAAATCAGAACTAATTTTTTTTAAATTTAATTTTTTAATGAGAGTATATTTTAGAGTGATCGTTGCAGTGTCAGTTTTTTTAATTCTTTTAACAAATATTTCATATTCACAAAGCAAGAAAGATAATTCATTTACAAGATCCTGGCTTAATAATAAAAATACAGATGTAGTTGCTGCAGGGAACAGATTTGATCTTGGTCCGTCTGCAAAGTGCGACCTTAAAATACTTCAAAGAGCAGGTCTTAAAATAAACTCTGAAAATATTTACCTGCTGAAGGATGTGATCCTCAATAAGATGTATGGGGATACGCTACAGATACAGGAAGGGGCTAAGTATGAATATTATAACCTTAAAGAAATCGGTGATGTAAGCTTTAAAACAGGTAGCTACAGCATGTGGGGTACTATCGGAGGTGCGCTTATCGGTGCAGGTGTCGGCGCGGCACTTTCTAATTTCATTTCAGATAATAGAACGACTCCTGCTTATATTGCATTTGGCGGTGCAACATTAGCCGGAGGAATTACCGGTTTTTTTATTGGAAAGCAAATACCAAAATATAAAATTTATAATTTCAGCGAACTTGATCCCGATACTAAAAGAGATGAAATGCTCAGAGTAATAAGAGAGAACCAAAGATAATTTTTTAAAAATATTTGACCTGATTTGCTATGATAACCTGATGAGTTGTGACTTATCAGGTTATTTTTATTATATTACTTTATAATCTTCACACCTCATATTTGAAAAGAATAATAACATGCAGTGATGGAACGTGGAATAAGCCGAATGCGCGGGAAACCAATGTACAGAAATTATTCAATTATATAAAAAAGGATGAAGAAAAGATTGATCCTGTAAATGGAAAGAAGGATGTAATAACTCAGATAAAATTTTATGATGAAGGAGTAGGAACATCAGGAAATTTCTTAACAAGAATAATAGATGGAATTACAGGCAGAGGAATCGACGAGAATATTAAGGACATCTATAAATTCATTTGCTGGAACTATGAAGATGGTGACGAGATTTATTTGTTCGGGTTCAGCAGAGGAGCATACACTGCCAGAAGTCTTGCTGGGCTTATAAGAAAATGCGGAATAATAAAAAAAGAAGATCTGGACTTGTATGAAGATGCATATGATCTGTACAGGGATAAATCAGTCAGCCCGGACAGTAATGAAGCAGTAATGTTCAGAAAAAGCAATTCCTGCGAAGTATCATCAATTAAATTTATAGGTGTGTGGGATACAGTTGGAGCACTTGGGATACCGATCAGCATTTTTAAATACTGGAATAAAAACCATTTAACTTTTTATGATACCACTTTAAGCAGTATAGTTGAATATGCATATCATGCTGTTGCAATAGATGAAAAAAGAAAAAGCTTTGTGCCGACTCTCTGGGAAAAAAGTTATAATCCAACAGTAAGGGATTTCCATCAGGTTCTTGAGCAGCGCTGGTTTTCCGGAGCACATTCAAATATAGGGGGAGGATATGAGAATACTTCTTTAAGTGATATAACTTTAAACTGGATGCTTAAAAAGGCAGCAGGTGCAGGTCTACATATTGATCAGAAATTTTTTCAGACATATGATGAGGAAGCAAGCGGTGAGCTCATTCATTCTGAGAAAAGACTTCTATATTACTTTCTACCAAAATTTTTACGTCAGATAAGAATTAACTATGCTGATTCATTTGTAAATGAGTCTGTTTTTAAACGAATAAAAGAATTACAAAATGATTATCCGGCTGAAAATGTAATAGAACGTGATGTAATACGTTCGTATCGTCTTAGTGAAGATATAGGAGTGATCTGGAATTCCCTCAAAGCCCTAAAAACAAAAAATAATATATTAACGGTAACAAGTCAGTCTTCTGAACTTTCGGAAGGTGATGAATTAATATATAAAGGTAAATTTAATAATAAATCATTTACAGGCAAAGGTATCGTTTCTGAATTAATTACTGAAAAACTTTTATCAGTTAATTATTTGAGTGATATTGAAGCCATGCCGGATCTCTTTGCTTACGAGTTAAATAAAGATGATGCATATACAATGCTGACAATATCTTGTAAAGATAATTTCATTTCAGACTCCCAAAGAAATGAGTGGTTTGAATTCTGGGATGAAGTAATTAATAATCTAATATTTGAACACGATACAGCTCATTAACTAAAAACTCCGCTTTTTTTAAATCTTTCCAGCAGCACTTCTTTATAAAGTGCACCTCCCTGAAAACAATTTCAAATATCTTTCCGAACGATCAAAATAAAAACATAATAGGAGTGAATTCATTGATTATAGATTGAAATGGATAGGTTTCCTGATAACCGGTGTTCGTTATACAAAACAATTTTAAAAAACTTTCTTTGTTTTCACAACGGTTTTAGGATATTTTTATTTCAATTAAAAATCATAGGATCGTAAATGAATATTTGTAAACTCTTATTAAAATTTGCAGCTAAGAAATTAATATTGATTTTTCTGACAATAATTTTCTTTGTTTTGATCTATCAAACAACTTTTGCCCAGACAATAGGCGATTACAGGTCAAACGGAAGCGGCACCTGGGATCTGGTTTCGTGGCAAAAATATAACGGCACTACATGGGTTGGAGCTATTCCTCCTACGAGCTCTGATGGAATTATTACTATTCCCAATGGAAACAATGTAACTTTAAATGTTAACATACAGGTAGATCAGTTAATAGTTCAGGGGTTTCTTACCATAAACGCAGGGGACTCGCTTTACATTGCCAATGGTGCAGGAAATGATCTGACCCTTGTAGGAACAATTAACGGAGCCGGAAATATTTATTTAGCTCCCGGTTCAATTGCCGACTTGCAAAATGGAACAGTCTCCGGAACAGGTGCCCTGAATATTACGTCAGGCAGCACAGTAAATGTTGCCACTAACACAATAACAATTGACAGAGTAGTTAACAACAATGGCACCTTCAACTGGACAAATGGAAGTATAAATGGTAACGGCACATTTAATAATAACAGCTTATTCAATAATCAGACAGCATTCGGCGGATCATTCAACTTAACGTTTAACAATTATTCAACATTCACTAAAAATTCAAATAACCAAAACATATTCTTCGGTAATTTTCTGAATTCCGGCAGTGTTACAATTTTATCCGGAAACATTACCTTAGGGCAAGCATCCGGTTCACCGGCATTTGGCGGAACTGCTGCAATATCTTCAGGCAGTACATTGCAATTCGGACAAAATTCCTTTGCGACATTTACAGTTAATGCCAATATTTCCGGTGGCGGAAATGTCAGCTCCTACTCTACAACTACAAATTTCTCTGCTTCATGTGTTTATAATATTACTGGCACAACAACTGCTTTAAGCACAGGCAATATGAACTTTACCGCCGGTATGACATTGACAAATATAGGCTTCATTGCATCCACAGGAGGAACCATTACACTTCCGTCCGGACTGACTGTAGGAGGATACGGGACAACTTTAAATATATCAGGAGGAGGAACTATTAATTTAAACAGCGGAAATACTTTTAATTTTCAAAAAGTATTTTTGTCCGGCGCATATATAGCAGGATCTGACAGTATTTCTGTTAGTGACACTCTATTGCTTTCAACAGCAACTTTAACAGGAACAGGAGCTGTGACTTTGAAAGTAGGAGGAATATGTGTCGTGAATAACAATTCTCCTACAGTAGATAAAAATTTTATAAATAACGGAACCTTTAGCTGGACAAACGGAACATTCTTTGGAGCAGGTACTATTACAAATAATTCTGTGATCAATATGACTGCAAGTGCTAATAGCTGTTATATGGGGATGATAAATTCCGGTACGATCAGTAAATCTTCAAATGTAGTCAGTCAGTTCCTGGGAAGCTTTACAAATAATATTGGTGCAGTGATAAATGTAACAGCAGGTACTTTTATGATATCAACTTCATCAGGAATATATTCTCTTGCCGGGAATTTTAATCTATCAGCAGGAACAACCTTTCAGCTTGGTAACACTTCAAATGCAACATTTAATATAACAGCAAATATTTCAGGGGCAGGTGGATTCATAGGCAGCACTTCAAACGTAAATTTTTTGTCGGGCTCAATATATAACTTGTCAGGGAGCACTTCCGCAAATACAGGAAATGTTACTTTTAATTCAGGCATGACACTTACTAATATTGGTAATTTTGGTTGTGCAGGCGGAACAATAAATCTACAACCGGGGCTGATTGTTTCTGCTATAGGAAACGGTCTTTCTGTAACAGGAGGTGGAACGATCAATTTTAATTCAGGACAGAAATTTCAATTTACATCGATCACATGTAACAGCACAATCACCGGAAGTGATACTTTGGTTCTCAATGGAAGTATGACCCTTTCAGGAGGTGTAATATCCGGTAATGGTCCGTTCAATATATTAACAGGATCCACAGTTGATATAAATGGAAATGGTGTACAGATATCAAAAACTTTTAACAATGCCGGAACAATAAACTGGGTTTCAACCAGCATCAGCGGTTCAGGAATTATTAATAATAATAATATTTTAAATATTTCTACTTCGTTTGGATATAGCTGCAGTCCGCTAATCAACAATAACGGTACAATAAATAAAGGTACGAATACGCAGCCTAATTTACTCGGAGGACTTAATAACTCCGGCGTAATAAATATTACTTCCGGAACACTTACTATAACTCCATCAATCGGGACATTTACCAGCAGCGGGACGTTCAATGTTTCAGCTTCTTGTACCTTGAATATAAGCCAGAATTCAGGAGCAGTAGTTGAAAATCTGAACGGAACCATTGCCGGCGCCGGTTCAATAATATTCAGTACTGCAACAGTAAATTTTGGAGGAAGTTCTGTATATAATGTTTCAGGAAGTACTAATGCTTTAAGCGGAACTGTAAATTATAATTCAACTATGACTTTGACTAACCTTGGGTCGCTTAGCTCATCCGGAGGTACTCTTAACTTTCCTGCCGGTCTTCTCATAAGCTCGATCGGAAACAATCTATCTATTACCGCAGGCGGTGTAATAAATTTCAACACCGGAAGATCATATACTTTTACTCAGGTTGATCTTGGCGGTGCCGTTGGTGGTTCTGATAGTATTTTTATCAGTTCAGCTTTAAACTGGACTAACAACTCGATAAATTCACCAAGTGTTGTTGTAGTTAAAAACGGAGCAACGGGAACAATTAATTTAAACGGTGTTCAGGTAACAGGGACATTAATTAATAATGGAACAATAAACTGGACTCAAAGTGGTATCTCCGGCTCGGGTACTTTTATAAACAATAATATTTTCAATATTAATGCTACAGTTGGTCACAGCATTACATGTTCATTAATAAACAATGGAACGATCAATAAGACAGCAAATATTTTTAATTCAATTGTAGGTGCATTTACAAATAATTCTGTTTTTAATATTAACTCCGGCGGAATAAATGTTACAAATGGAACGAACTATGGAACTATCAATATATCAGCTAATGCAGTATTAAGCGAAAATAACGGAACGTTTATTTCTTATGGTACAATGGCACTGACGGCAAACAGTTCACTGACAGGCAATGGAACCTTCATAGTTAACAGTCTTAATTTTTTAAATAATGGTACGGTAACTGTGACGAACATGCAGTTTGATTCCATCACTACCATTTCAGGGTCCGGCTCATTTAATACCACGTGTACTTTCTTAAACGGATGTAATGTTTCCTTAGGTACCAATGTTCAGTTTAAAAACATTACTTTAAATTCCGGTTCAATTTTTAATCTGAATGGGTTTAAAGCATTGGTAAATGGAACCGGTACAACTATTTTTAATAACGGAACATTTAATACAAACAACAGTACGGTTGAATACAATGGAACCAGTGCACAGGTAATATCCAATTCAAATATTATTTATAAAAATTTATTCATTAATAATGCTGCAGGTACATCTTTTCCTTCAGGTACTGTAACTGTAAACGATACTTTAAAAATAATCTCAGGTTTTCTGAATGTTATTAATAATACTGTATCATTAGGCACTACAGGTTATCTGGTAGAATCACCAGGAGCAACTGTAAGAGGTTCCACAGGTTCTATCACAGCTACAAAGACTTTAAACTCACCATCAAATATAAATGTTGGAGGCTTGGGAGCTACAATAACTTCATCAGCAAATTTAGGGAGTACAACAGTATCACGAGGCTTTTCATCTTACACAATAAATGGTTCAGGCACAACTCTCCGGTATTACAGCATTTCACCTTCTAATAATTCAGGTCTGAATGCTGCACTTACATTTCATTATGACAATTATGAGCTTAACGGCTTGAATGAAAATTTATTGAATTTGTATAGGTCAACAAACTCAGGAACAAACTGGTCACAGATCGGAGGATCAAGAGATACTGCTAACAATAATATTTCATATAATGGTATAAATGCATTCTCTTACTGGACTGCAGGAATAAATCCATTATCATCTTCAATAAGTATAAAAGCCATCGTAAATGCATTATATAATTCAGGGACAAACACCCTCAACAGATCTGATACAATGACGGTTTATTTAAGAAGCTCAGCATCACCATATACGATACTAGATTCCTCTAAGATTTTAATTGATACAATTACATTTACAGGGACTGCAAATTTTAATTCTACCCCCTCCGGTACATATTATATTTCTTTAAAATACAGGAATGCTTTTGAAACATGGACAAAGGCTGGGGGAGAACCTTATACTTCTGGTACGGGAATGTCATATGACTTTACATCATCACAGTCACAGTCTTATGGCAGCAGTACGATACTGGTCAATGGTAAATACTGCATTATAAGCGGTGACCTGAATCAGGATGGATTTGTTAATGGAAATGATTTTACAGTTTTCTCCCAGCAGTTCGGACAAACCGGTTATTTAAATTCCGATCTGAATGGTGATAATGTAGTGAACGGAAATGATTTTACTTCTTTTTCTTCGAGCTTTGGAAAGCAAAATTCTCATCCTTAATTTTTGCTTGAGATTTATTTTGAGATTTTCCTTTTGGAAAATTATCTAAGAGTTGAGTAGCTTTTTCAACTACCCATTCTTTATTATAATAATTGCCTGATCTGATATTATCAAGAAAAAGCTCGGTCTCTTCAAGATCGGGCTTATTTCTTAGCTTTAATAATTTTGCAATGTTTTTATTGAACATTGAAAAAGTTAATTTACGGACTTCGGGAATGATCTTATCATTTTTTAAAAAATGTCTGAATGAGTCTATACCGGATTCAAGAGATGAATCTATTTTTAGTTCATAATAGATCGCATTCAGAAGGCATTTAATATCAAGTTTTTGATAGATCTCATCAAATTTTACTTTTGATATTAATTCAAGAGATTTTTCAAAATTATCCATAGAAAATTCATATAACCCCATGAAATGCAAATAAGTGTTTTCCCTGAATTGCTCCTGAAGCTCACTCTTATACGTTTCAAGAAAGTTCTTTGTCCATTCAAACTTCTTAAGCTGGAGTCCGATATCAGCCACACTTTTGTAAAAAAGCTCCGGCATAAATCCATTCATTACATAAGCTTTTTTTTTCAATTCTACAGTATAGATCTCAAAAATTTCATCTTTAAAATTATCTAACCCGATCTTAAATCTCCGCTTGCAGTAATTCTCCAGATTTATATAAAATTCTGCTGTGTCATCAACGGAGAGGAAACCTTCATTTTCAAATAACAGCTTTTTAGCCTTATAAAAAAATTCTTCTTCATCTGGCTTTATGATCATCATCAGGCTATAATAAAAAAGATTTACCAAGGGAATTTCTTCAAAGTCTTCTGTTTTATGTCTGAGTATCAGCTCATCAAACACTTTAAATT
Organism: Ignavibacteria bacterium; assembly: GCA_038230595.1. Classification (GTDB taxonomy): domain Bacteria; phylum Bacteroidota; class Ignavibacteria; order Tepidaquicellales; family Tepidaquicellaceae; genus JBBRMY01. The sequence goes on along the minus strand of JBBRMY010000036.1, from coordinate 1,030 downwards.
CATGCTCAACATTAAATTTGGTTCTGATATTCAGGTGTAATAAATAATATTTGAATATTCTTATCAGGTATGAGGTTGTCAGATCCTGAAATAATTTAGCAGCATTTATTTTTCCGACAAACTTTTCATCTCTGTCAAAATTCATGGAAAATATATGGGATAGATTCTCATAACCTATCATAAATTTACCATGATAGTAATCATAATTTCTCACCTTGATCTCAGAAAGTGTTTTTACTGCAGTCTTGTGATCCTTTTCAAAGATCTTATGAAGTGCCCTGTTGTTTAATTCAGCAAGTCTGTGGAGATGAGGCGTATACAAATTTGCTTCATAGTTCTTAACTGCTAAATATTTTTCGGCAGTTTCCTGCAGATAGAACATTAAAAGACGCATAGTGCCGTCATTATATTCAGCACCCGGGTATATTTTTTTAAAGATCTTTTCTTTTGTAAGATTTCCTTTGTTGAATTCAGGATATTCTGTCTTGATGAGACTAAACAGAGAAACAACATTCTTATTCTTATTGTAATAAGGAGAATTAACAAATTCCTCAAACTCCTTCATTTCTTTTGCCGAAAGTGTTTTAAATATTTCTAACAGGTTACTGGAATACATTATGTGATTTTATTAAATACTTTTTAGTAATTGTTCGGTTTTTAAAAGCAGCCATTCTTTTTCATAGGTGTTTGGAGTGTTCTTAATATCATACTGAAGATCATAAATTGCTTTTTCAGAAAGCTCTTCTTTTATCTTTATCAGCTCGTTTACAAATTTTATAAAATTATTGTTTCGGATCTTTCTTATCTGGGGAATAAGGGCATCGTTGGTTAAAAAATGCCTGTAATTATCTATTACAGTAACTGCTTCATGGCTTTTGCCCTCTTCGTAATAGATCATTAAAGTTAATATTTTTATTTCTGTTTTATAATGCACATGCTTTACATTCTTAATTTTATTAAGTAGCTCAAGCGCTTTTTCATAATTCCCTTTATAAAACTCCAGCCTTCCCGTGTTCAGGTTATAAGCATT